>NZ_JBEXCV010000036.1:0-63479 GCF_040605455.1 Embleya sp. NPDC005575
AGTTCAGTAGTGTTCTGTTCTGATAGGGGCACGGCGGGGGGGCCGCGCCCTGGGGGTGGGCGCGCCCCCGGGGGGGGGGGGGGGCCCCCACGGCCCGCAGCACCGGGGGGGCGCGACGGGAGGGGGAGCAGCCTCACACCGTCGCCGACACGCCGCCGCACGCGCCCGTCGACGCCTCCGCCGCCGCGCCCGCCAAGCCGCGCATCCGCAAGCGCAAGAAGATCCAGCGCAGGCCCGTGAGCGTGCGCCTGTCCGTCTCCGAGCGCACCGAACTACAAGAGGCCGCCACTACCGAGCGCCACACCCTCGCCCGGTACATCGCCGACGCCGCCCTCGCCCGTACCCGCGCCACCGGCTTCCGGGTCGACGGTGCGGACGACGCCCTCCTCGACGAACTCGTCCGGACCCGGACCGCCCTGGTCCGTCAGGGCACCTTGTTCAACCAGGTCGCCCACCGTCTCAACGCGGGCGGATCGACCCGCCCCGAGGACACCGCGCTGGCCGCCGCGGTCACCGACGGGATCGACCACTGCCGTCGGGTCGTCGAGCAGGTCGAGGCAGCGACCGACCGGCGCCTGGGGCGAACGGCCACCCGGTGATCGTCAAGATCGTCAACCGGACCAGGACCCGCGGAACGCTGCACTACCTGTTCGGCCCCGGCAAGAGCAGCAGCCCGCACACCGATCAGCACATCGTCGCCGCGTGGGAGGGCTTCCTCCCCGACCCCGGACACCTCGCCCCCGGCACCCCCGAATACACCGCCGCCCTGACCCGGCTCGCGCGCCTGTTGGACGTGCGCGTGGACCAGGCGGGAGCCAACGCCCCCGACAGGCACGTATGGCACTGCTCGCTGCGCAACCACCCCGACGACCCGATCCTCACCGACGAGCAATGGGCCCGGGCCGCCCGCCGGGTGGTCGCCGCCGCCGGGATCGCCGCCGAGGGCGACCCCAACGGGTGCCGCTGGATCGCGGTCCGCCACGCCGACGACCACATCCACATCCTCGCCACCCTCGTCCAGGCCGACCTGCGTCGCCCCGACAACTACCGGGACGTCTTCCGCGCCGGCGCCGAATGCGCCCGCATGGAGAAGGAATGGGGCCTGGTCCGAGTCGACCGCCCCGACCGCACCGCCGCCCGACGACCCACCGACGCGGAACGCCGCAAGGCCGAACGCCGAGGGCGAACCACCACCCCGCGCGAACAGCTGCGGGAAAAGGTCCGCACTGCGGTCGCGGCAGCCTCGAACGAGACGGAGTTCTTCGCCGCTCTCGACCGGCTCGGGGTCGAGGTCAGGAAACGAGTCCTGCCCTCCGGCGACGTCGGCGGCTACAACGTCGCACTCCCCGAGGACACCAACGCCCACGGCGAACCCATCTGGTTCAGCGGCACCAGACTCGCCCCTGACCTGTCCCTGCCCAAGATCCGCGCCCGCTTCCACCCCGACACCGACCGCGGCGCCCCCACCGCAGAACCCTGGTACCGGGCAGCCGCCACCCTCGACGCCGTCCCCGGGCACCTGCGCCACAACGAGGACGAAGCGGCGGCCGGGCAACTCTCCGCGCTGGGCGAGGCGTTCTCCGCCATGGTCGTCGTCACCACCGGCCCCACCCGCATCGAGGTCCGCCGAGCCTCGATCGCGTTCGAACGCGCCACCCGCTCACGTATCAAGGCCGACCAACGCGCCGGAGACGCACTGCGTTCGGCGGCCCGCGACCTCCTGTGGGCCGGCCGCGGCGAACAGGACGGCGGAGCAACCGCCATGATCCTGTGCACCCTCGTCCTGGCCGCGATCGCCGCCGCCCACTGGCACCGGGCCCGCAACCACCACCAGCAGGCAGCTGCGGCCTGCCAGGCCCTACGCCACCTCCAGGCCGCGTACCACCACGCCACCGCCGCGCGTCCCACGGTGACTCGCCCGACTCGACCAGGCATCTCGACCGAAACACGCCGTCAGGAGACGCCACCGGCGCCACCCGAACTCCTCGACGCCCTGCGGCAGGTACTGCCCGAGCACGCCGAACGCATCCTGGCCGACCCCGCCTGGCCCGCCCTCAACACCGCGCTCACCCAAGCCGCCCGCACCGGCAAAGCACAGACCACCGTCCTGCTCGAAGCCATAGGACAGCGCGAACTCGACACCGCCGCCTCACCCGCCGAAGTCCTCACCTGGCGCATCCGCCGCCAACTCCACCAACCCACCGCCCAATCACGAGCCGCCACCACCCGCAGCACCACGCGCACCGCCACCACACCTACCCGACCCGTCGCCCCCACCCCGATCCGCCCCACCACGGAGGAGCATCGCCACAGACGCTGACCACAGAACCCGCCAGGACTTCTGTGACCTGCGCGAACGCGGCCCCAAGGAGGCCGCCGAACACGATGGACTTGTAGAGCCGGTCGGGGGCATGGTGTGTCGTCCCCGACCGGAGAGGACACCATGCCCGAACCCCACCCCGACGACCGACCCGAGCTCCCGCCCGTCCCGAACCTGCACCCCATCCCCGAACCCGGGACCTACGACCAGGCCGCCCTGGTGACGTGCACCGAGTACCCGGACGAGCTCCGTGTCACCGGCATCCCCGTGCGCTGTCGGGCCTGCGGCGCCGGCCGCGACTGGCTCCTCGTCCACCACCGGGGCCACACGTTCATCCGCTGCCGCTGCGCACACCAATGGCACGAACCCGACCTCGACGCCGACGACTTCGAGACCCTCGCCGCCGGGCCACCGGACCGCTACTGGGCCACCTACGACGAGGCCCTCGTCAGCCTCGGCTTCGACGGGACCTTCGCCGGTTCGCACCTGTGAACGAGCCGTAGTGCACGGAATGAGCCTGACCTGCAGGTTTCGGGAGATCAGCATCAAGCCCCTGGCGGTCTTTACTCGTTCACGGGCGTGGGTGGGGAGAGGTTCTGCGCCCCGAGCCGAGCTGCTTGTGCTCGTCCTCGGTGAGCAGCGCAAGCACCTTGCGTCTGTCGTAGTGGTCTCGCCACCGGCGACGCACCTCGGGGTCTGCGAGGAGCGCGACGCCTTCCTCCTCTGAGGACGTGATCTCGACCGACTCCCAGTTGCCCTCCGGGCCGATGAACTCAGCTGCGATGTCGACAAATCGCGGGCCGCGAAAGTGGTGACTGACCCGGCAGTGCTCCGGGTCGAGCGCATCACCTGACTTGTCCGAGGTGAGGGTGCCCTTCTGCCTGCGGCTCTCGTAGTAGCCGCTGGTGATGTCGTTGACCTCGGCACGCAGCGCGCCCAAGACCTCCGTGCGGACCTTCTTCGGGTAGATGATCTGGCGGAAGGAGAAGTCCACGTCCGAGCCATCAGTGCGGATGATGCGGAAGCCCGACGACTGCCCCAGGTAGGGCTCATCGATGATGAAGTGGTCCACTCCGCAGCCGATCTTGACAGCGGCAAAGTCGTGCAGATCGAGCAGATCTCGAAGGAACGCGTCGTCCTGCGGCTGCTCGACCCTCTCGCCCACCGCGTAGCGGTCCCGCACGGCCTGGACGGCCTTGAGCGCCCTCTCCTTGGTGCGAAAGACACGGTCGCCGATCCGAAACTCAGCCATGCATCTCAGTTTCTCTCCGGGCTCCGCTGGCCGCTACCGCTGAGTGCGAGCGGAGGATGCTGCTCCGCGACAGCGAACCTAAGCATTTTGCCGCCGATGTCTGAGTGATCTCGATGGTGTGTTGGGTTCCAGCCTCGGAGTTCCACCCATCACCAAGGTGCGGAGTGCAGGGGGTTCCTGCTCGCGGACGTGGCCAAGCGGAAAGTAGGAGGCGGGCACCTGCAGGGGTTCCCGAGGACTACAAAACACCGAAATACGTGCTCTCCACCGGAATCCACGCGAGTGGCGCCGAGCAGCGTTCCTGCTCGGCGCCACTCGCGGTTCGTGGGCTGACGAACTTGACCTCGTCTGTCAAGGCGTGCGCGCGTCGATGCCGTACCGCAGAATGTTCAGGGCGATGTGCGCCTCGGTGAACACCGTCGAGGGGTTCTCGTCGTCCATCACCTGATGTATGGCTTCCCCACGCCATCCGTGTGGCAGCGCCGCCATGCGAAAGCCGAGGTCTTCGGCACGACGTGCGTCACACTCGCGTTTTTCGCGTGTCCAGCCGTCGATAGGTCGGCGACGTGACAGGCCGTTTCCGCGAGTCGACACAGACGCGCGCCGTCCTCGTCCACGTTCCAATGGCGCTGCGGCGTGGTCACCAGTACGTGGCCAGTGGCCATCGCACAGTGCACGGCGGCCTGTTCACCTGCGGGGGGCACCTCCCACCGGCCGCTCGCGACCAGACAATCCCGCATGAGCATCCCGGCGGTATGAGCCGCTGCGGCGATCTCCGCCCAGGGTTCCATCCGCCACCAGCGCGGCCAGCTCTCGCAGCTCCGCCCGACGTTCGGATTCCGGGCTTCCTTCGTCTGCGGGTTTCAACGGCGCACCGTTGCGACCTGCAGGTTGTGGTCTCTCCCGAACGCATGCGGTACTCCGGCCCCGGATGCCCGGCGGTGATGCTCCGCCTCCCGGAGGTATGGCCGCACCGTTGATGCTTCGTGCCCCGAGGGGAAGATCTCAAGTCCCCTGCCTTCGAGGTGCCCCGTCGCCAGCCCGCGCCCGGGCGTGCGGGCAAGCGCCTGCCCGCCCACCGAGGACTTTCGGAGCTTCGGCGTAGAAGGAAGTAGGTGATAGGCCAGCAGCTCGTAGCGGCGAGCGCGTGTGTCGCCCGGCGGTCCGAACAACAGTCTGCCCACCCACGCCAGAATGGCAGCGCGGCAGTACGTCGCGGCAGCAGGTCCTTCTGCGGGGGATTCTGCTCCGCGCTGGGCACGCGCGAGGACAGGGTGCTGGAGCAAGGAACGGGCTGGCGCCGAGAAGTGGCCGTTCCGGTCGCGGACCACCCACGCGACCGGAACAGGCTCTACAGGCACCGGTTCAGACCTCGACAACCGCATAGACGGGTAGGTGGTCCGAGAGCCGCCGCACGTCCGGGTCATCGATGACGCCCGCCGTGCGGAACGTTAGTCCACTGCCGAGGATGTGATCGCTCCGACGGCGGATGCCGTCCTCCTTCTCGTCCCAGTGGCCGACCGTGTCGCGCCCTGATCGCACGTTCGCGAAGGGATCAACGAACCCGGCCGCGTCGAGCAGACGGATCGCCCGCCGATCGGTGGGGCCAAGGGTCCCGTCCTCGTGGCACAGCCGGTGGCGCGAGTGGAGGTGGGCGGGCAAGGTCGACCAGTCGGGTTCGGGGTCGAACGCCCCGATCGTGTTCAGGTCACCCAGCAGCAGCGTGCGATGGCCGGGCGCCGCGTACTCGGTGAGCCAGCGGACCTCGCTCTCGCGGTCGTCGCCCGAGAACGGATCCAGATGTGTGTGCAGGACCGTAAGCGGCGCGCCGGTGTCCGGGACGACGAACTCGACGCGCTGGAGCGTGTGGTGGAACTTCCCCTCCGCCGCGTCCGCGGTGTAGCCGACGCGCCGGAGCTTGACGGGATTCCACGCGAGCACGAGATGGCATCCATGGCTCGCGGACGGAGCCAACATCGTCTGCATGCCCAACTCGTTCGCGATCGTGCACTCCAACGCGTGATCGTCCCGAGTACCGTGCTGCACCTCCTGCAGGGCGACGAGATCCAGGTCCATCGCCCGCAGAACCGCCATCTGCGAGGGGAAGCGATCGCCCCCTCCGTTCAAGAGGTTGTAGGTGCCCACACGCCTGACCGAGTGCCGCATCGCCTCTTCCTTCTCGGCCATCCCGTCACGGCGGAACGCCTGGAACGCCGCGTACTCCCGGGCGATGCCTTCGAAGAAGGCCCCCGTATCGCACCAGTCCCCATCGGACGCTTCGCTCGTCGTGCGGGGCGCGCCGTCCGCGAGCCGTGGGTCGAGGCGCGTCCGGAGCGCATCCGCGTAGGCGGCGAAGCCCCAAGAGTCGAGGCCCATGCCGACCAGATCCGCCCGCACGCCATCGAGCCGGCGATGCAGCTCGCGGTAACGCACGTGCACGTCCCACCCCTCCACGGCAGCCCAGCAACCGGCGCGGACCCGCTCGAAAGTGGAGAGACGCGGCGGGTATGGAACGTTGTCGATGTCCTGCTCGACACCCTGGGCAACCCCGGCGTCCGCCCGTGGGACGAATCGGCCGATCACGGGTGCACCGCGAATCCGGCGATGAACGCCTGGTAGCCGTTCTGTCGACGCTCGCATCGGAAGGCGGTCGTCAGGGCGTGGGCCAAGAGCAGTCCCCGTCCGGATTCGGCGTCCGGCTCCTCGACGGGTTGCGGCAGGGTCACCGCACGTTGGCGGGCCAGCACCGTTACCCAGAACAGGCCGTCGGCCGTGTGGGTCGTCACCAAGACGGCGCTCGTCGGGTGGCCGTGGACGAAGACGTTGGTGGTCAGTTCGCTGACTACCTCGGCGACGTCGTCCTCGTGGGCGCCGGCGACTCGTGCCTTGGCTGCGGCGTGCTCACGCGCGATGCGTACGGGTCGAGGACCGCGTAACCGCAGGACGGAGGGAAGTTCGAGAATATCGCTGGGCACAGTAGTCCTCAGACTTCTCGGGATTCGTGGTGAAAACCATTCGTGTATGCGCATGAGCGAGCGCGCGATCAGCCCAGGTCGGAATCGCGACACCGGTACGCGAACCGTGGTCCGCTGTAGGGCGGAGTTTCGGGCTGAGAGCTGCGGAACGGGCGGAGCCCCGTTCAGGGGTTCTCCGGGTACGGAGCCCACGCGCCGCCGCCCACATCCAAAGCCGATCCCGTCGGCTTGGCTCCTGGGAGGAAGCGAAGGGTCAGGCGCCGAGAATTCGGCTTGCTCGGGCGCGCAGGGGTTGTTCCAGGTCGAGGTTGTCGCCGCGTGTGGTGGTCTGAAGGAGCTGGGTGATGACGGCGAGTTCGGAGAATCGGCCTGCGGGGGTGTTCAGGACGTGCGCGAGTTCGCTTCGGATTCGGGCTGCGACGTCCGGGACGAGGAGGCTGTAGGTGTGGAGCATCGCGGCGTCGTAGCCGGCCGGGGCGGTGCCCCAGCCTTCCCAGTCGAGGATGGCGAGCCGGGGTGCGGTCAGGTTGGCCCAGTGCAGGTCGCCGTGGGCGGTGGTCCAGTTGGGCACGGTCGTGTCGATCGGGCGTCCGAGGTACTCGGGCATGGCGCGGTCGACGTATGCCTGGCGCAGGGCGACGCGGTCGGTGGTCACGGGGGCGATGTGGTCGAGTGCCCGGCGCAGGTCGTGCCACCACGTGTCGTCGAGTCCGGGGTCCTCGCGAAGTACGGGGCCGGTGGTGGTGATCGGGCGGGCCGTGACGCGGTCGTGGAGTTCGGCGCGGAAGGCGTGGTCGCCGTCGGCCCAGTCCTCGACGCCGCGCAACCGGGGCCTCGGCACCGAGTCCGGGACGGCCTTCTCGGCGTCCTCCGGCCCGAGCCACAACCGGCCGCCGGCCTTGTCGGCGGGTGCGCGGACGAGTCGCAGCCACCCGAGGCCGTGGTCACCGGTGACGGGCCCGCTCAGGGTCCTGCCGCGCCATCCCCACACTTCGGTGCCGTCGTCGGGAAGGACCGTTAGAGCGGTTGCGGAACGCCGGTAGGCATCGCGCATCAAGGCCACTTCGCGCGGGTCGTCAGGCGGCGAAAACATCGCTGATCCTTCGGAGTCGGCTCGGTTCGAGCGGCGGACGCGCACAGGCTCTCATGGCGTCGCTCCAGTGTTGCGGGTCGCTGCTGGAGAGCAGGACACGACACACTCCCGGTGCGGATGCCGCCACGATCAGGGCGGCTTGTGCGGCCGTCAGTCCGTCGCCGACGAGTTCGACGGCCTCGGGGGTGAGCATCGCAGGCAACTCGCCCCCGTGCAGTGGGGCCGACGCGAAGACCTCGACGCCTGCGGTGCGGGCGTCTCGAAGCACGCCGCCGCCCGCCAGTGCGGCGACGAGCGGTTCGAGGTGGACCAGGGAAACGGGGAGTTGCACCGCCCGCAGGTGGTGCCCCTCACCGGCGACGGTCCGCGCCATGGACAACAGCGTCCCGACGTCGAACCGGCCGGTGGAGAAGCCGGTCCAGGTCGCGATGCCGTAGCCACCGATCGTGCCCTCGTCCGCCGCTTCTTCGAGGGCTGCGATCGCCGACAGCAGTCGTGCGGCCTGGGCCTCGCGGCTGCCCTCGGGGGTGTGTTCGGGGTTGTGCAGGAAGACGACGTCGGGTCGTCGCCCGAGGTCGGAGCGGCTGCGGCGGATCTGCCATCGCACGAACTCGGGCGCCAGGCTGTGCCGGATACCCGCTTCGCGTCGGTGGAGCACCCCTGCGGTGAGTGCGTCGGCGGCGGTCTCCGGGGTCATGAAGCCGACCTTCGTGGACACCCGGATTCGAGGGTGTGCCGCAAGGATCGGCGCCAGAGCGCACTCGGCCGTCCCGTCGCCGTAGTTCGGCGCGGTGTCGATCCACTCGACCCCGGCGGCCACCGCGACCGTCGCCGCGAGTGCCACGTCGGGACAGCGATAGGTGCCCAAGGCGAGCGTGGCCGTCACGTGGTCACCGTCCCGACGTGCGCAACCTGGCCGGACACCAGCTCGGTGACCACGGCGGCCACCTGTTCGACCCGTACCCCCGACGCCTGGGCAAGCTCGCCGAGCCGGTGGGAACGACCGTCCAGGAGAAGGGTGAGCATCGCACGTACCTGCGGGGCGAAGATCCACTCCTCGCCCCCTGCAGTGAGCACGACCCGGCCGTCGGGGTCCCGGGTCACCGATGCCCGTGAGACGAGCAGTCTCACCGGCAACCCGGCCGATGCGGGCACGCCGTCGACGTAGGGCAATGAGGGTGCCTGCCGAGGCTGCTCGGTCGCATCCCGAAACTCGGCGTATCGATCGACCACGCCCTCGGCTTCGAGCTCGGCCGTGACGAGCTTGAGCAGGGTCTCGGCGAAGTCCCGCTTCTGTTGTGCCGATCCGAGCCGCGGCACGTCGGCGCGCATCGCCTGATGGGTGCGCAGGGTGTCGGCGAGCCAGCCGATCAGGTCGGCGCCGGTCGTGCTCTGCAGGCCGAAGGTCAGGTGCAGGGACCTCCCGCCGTTCTCGGCGGCGACGGCGTGCCACCAGCCGCGCGGCACGTACAGCGTGTCGCCCGGGGTGAGTACGAGGTCCGCGATCGGTTCGTCGGGCGGCCGTTCGGGAGCTTCGACGTCGCGGTGCATCGGCGCGACACGGGTGGGACCGTACAGGCGCCACCGCTTCGCGCCGGCGACTTGGACGACAACGACGTCGTGGTCGTCCCAGTGGGTCCCGAAGCCTTCGTTCGCGGTCCACGACGCGTACAGGTTGGCCTGCACCCCAGTGCGGAAGTCGCGTTCCAACTGGGCAGCGAGGTCGCCGATGCGGGCGTGGAGTTCGTCGGCGGCGTCCAGGACGAGGGTGGCGCCAGCCGCCAACCGCTCGTGCAGGGCAGCCGGTTGGATGCGGTTCCACACGGTGTTGCGGCGGGTGGTCACCGGTCGCGTGTACAGATGCTGCGGCAGCATCTCGCCGCCCGAGCACAGGCGAAGGCGTGGGGGTTCGAGGCGGTGCCGGGCCAGGATGGCGTTCACGTCCTCCCAGCCGAGCAGGCCGGCGACGGTGGTGGCGTCGCCGCGTGCGATACGGAACTCTCGGCCGAACACCCGGGCGAGGAAGGTCTCCCCGCCCAGGCGCGCGACCACCGAGGTATCGGCGGTCGTCATGTCGGGCCGTCAGTCGTTCGTGTCGCTGACGCCGGTCGAGCCGCCGTCGGACGGCTGCTCGGCGCGCGAGCGGGCGGCCACGATGCGGCGGTGGGCGACCAGCAGGCCGTCCTCCGCCTTGGCCGCGGTGGGCATGATCTCAGGCATGGCATTCCTCCTTTTCGGTTGCGAGGGCGAGTTGCCGCCGCCCCCGACGCATCGCGGTGAGCGGGACTTCACGTCCCGGTCCGTTGGCGTGGACCCACCGAATCGCGTCGCGCGGCTGGGGAACAGGGCGCCAAAGCCGCACGCATGCTGCATCCATGCGGCACTGTGGGTGATGACCTGGGGAATCGGCGGACCATGGCAATCGGGAGGCCACGCCATGATGTTCAAGCGCCATCGACTCGTACAGCGCCGCGAGTCCCGGGGATTCACCCAGGAATCACTCGCCGAGCGGCTCGGCGTCGACCGCACCACCATCGCCCGCTGGGAGAACGGGAAAGGTCCGCAGCCGTGGATGCGTCCGAATCTGGCGAGAGCGCTGAGTCTGTCCCAGGAGGAGCTCGACACTCTCCTGCGTGATGTCAGCAGTTGCGATCGGTCGCCGGTGATCGGAAGCCTGGGCCATGGTGACCAGGCCACAGGAGCCGTGTTACGCGCGGACCTCTCTAATGTCGCCGAACGCTACGACAACTCGCCTTCCGCAGGGCTACTCGCCGACGCGGGCCAGCTCCTGACTCGCGTCACCATGGCCGCCGACCAGGCCCGCACCGGGCGAGCCCAACGCGAACTTCGCTGCCTGCAGGCCGAGGCGGCGACCCTGATGGGCCAACTCGTCTGGGACGCCTCGCAACGCTCGGACCACACCACAGCCCACACCTACTACGCACAGGGCATCGATCTCGCCCGCCACCTGCACGACCGCACCCTGGAAGGCCGAGCCCTCCTACGCACCGGATACCTCGCGCTCTACGGCACCTGTCAACCGCAAGAGGGCCTCGACTATTCGCTGCGGGCAGCCGAGGCCGCCAAGACCACCAGCCCCGCGCTGCTGGCCGTCGCCCTCCTCCACGTCGGAGAAGCACATGCGATGCTCGGGCACGCCACCGATTGCGAACGAGCCCTCGCCCAGGCCGAACACCACCTCGACCGGGTCACCTCCGTCGACGCCGCCGCGGACCTCGTCTCCCCCACCCAGTTCGGGCGCCTGGCCGGATCGTGTTACCTGAACCTCGGACAGAACCGTCGTGCCCAGCAGCAACTGCAGTCGACTGCCGAGCAATTGCTCGCGAGGCGGAAGTCGCGCACCATCGTCCTCGGAAACCTGACACTCGCCCTCATTAGGCAAGGCGAGCTCGACAACGCCGTATCCGTGCTCGGCCAGGCCATCGACGAGCTGGAACAAACCCGAGGAGGCGGGGGCATGAACGTCATCTTCACCGCCGGCCGCGAACTACGCCCCTGGCATCGCCGAGTCGACGTACAAGACGTACAAGACCGCCTCTTCACCCTGATGACCGCCACCTGAACACCAAGGAGCGCGCGGTGCCCACCGAGCACGACCAGGCCAAACAACGTGTCCGCGAACGAGTATGGGACGCACTCGACGCCGCGGACGCCGTCCACGACGCGACCAGTCACGGCCGAATCCCGGACTTCCACGGCAAGGAGCAGGCCGCCGAACGCCTCGCCGCGCTCGCCCGGTGGAAGTCCGCCGGCGTCATCAAATCCGTGCCGGACAAGGCCCAGCTACCCGTCCGCGTGCAAGCCTTGGCCGAGGGCAAGATCGTGTACATGGCGGTCCCCAAACTCGCCACGCCGAAGCCGTTCTACGTCCTCGACCCCGCGACACTCACCGCCCCGCCCGAGCAGGCGGCAACCAGTCACATCGCGGCAACCATCGCCCCGACCGCCGACGCCGACTCCCTCCAACCGATCGACATCGTCGTCCTCGGCAGCGTCGCCCTGAACCACGCCGGCGTCCGCATCGGCAAGGGCGCTGGCTACTCCGACATCGAGTTCGCCCTGCTTACCGAGGCTGGCCTCATCAGCCCCGACACCCTCATCGTCACCACGGTCCACGCACTTCAAGTGATCGACGAACCGATCCCGTCCACCGAACACGACGTCACCGTCGACCTGATCATCACCCCCGACGAAGTCATCAGAACGACCGAAAAGCATCGCCCGCCAGGCATTCTCTGGGATCACCTCACACCAATCAAGATCGCGCAGATTCCCGCACTCGCCCTACGAGCCTCCCAGCCCCATGGCGGGTCGAGCAAACGCACCTGAGAAGAGAGTGCGGCACTGCGGGACGTGATTCCCGGGAGGTCGATAATCCACATGAGCCACGGAATCGATGAGGTAGTCCGCGAACTCTGCGTGATACCCACGGTCGCTGGGTCGCGGCGACGCCGCACATAATCGGTCACGGTCGCTGACGAACGGGCAAGTAGACGAACGGGGGACCCTCATGGATGTGACGACGCTGGCTGTCGCGCTCATCGGTGTCGGCGGGACGATGGGCGGGACTCTGGGAGGGGCCGTGCTCAGTCAGCGCGCCCGCCGGGTGGAGCTCGCCGAGCAGACTCAACGCACCCAACTCGAACGCGAACAGCAACGTGACGAGCGTGCGCTGCAATCCAAGCGCGACCAGTATGCGCAACTGAACGCGACGGCGCGCGCCTATCGAGTGGCAGCTGGAGACGCCGTCCGAGCCACGGAGCGCGGAGAGAACTTGGACGCACGCCTGCTCGACTCGGCCAGAGAGGCGTGGGCCGAGCTATATGCGCAGGCCCAGATGATGCTGACGAAGGAACTGCTGGACATCACCTCGGAGCTCAACCAGTCGCTCGGACTCGGCTACGCGGTGGTCAAGCAACTCCCGAACAGCACCGATCAGACCGCGGCTTGCCGACACGCAAAGGCATGGTTCACCGGCCCGTTGTCGGACGGCGTGTACCTGCTTCGCGTCGCGTTGCGACACGACCTGGGTGTCGAGGTCGACGCGGACTTCGAGCAGACCTCGCGCCGGATCCGCGATGCCCTCTCCCGGGCACACGCCGACCTGGCCCGCCAACTCGACGCAGAGCGCCGCCAGATCACAACACCGTGACGAGCACCCGAGCTCCCTCGACCGGGTGGTTGTGCATCCCGGTCTCGGTTCTGGTCTCATTTACTGGCGTTCAGGGGCGTTCGCGGGTACGGCATAGAAACCTGCCGAACCGGGACGACTGACCCCGGCCCGAGTCCGCCGCAGGTTCAGGAACATCCGCCCGAACCTCGCCCACCTGGCCAGCGCACCCAAACTCGGATAACCCGGCCCCGGACGCCCTCCCGGTACCAGGAACCTTCGACCCGCGCCCCTCTACGACGTGGGAGCGACCGTCAAACGCGAGCGCACCCTCACCGCCCACCACGAACGCACAGGATAAAGAACCAGCCAAGCATCTGTCGCCAAACGTGGGCCAAAGGTGCACTCCAGTCAGACGGCCCGACACGATAGTGATCAATCCGAGGCTCCAAAGCACAGAGTGCCGCAGGGGTGCGCGCATATGCGCCAGGCGGGAACGCACCTCACCTCAATCGCCCTCGCGAACCTCCACGTCGCCCAACACACCCAGACGAGACGAGAAATCCCGAAACCGTGGAAACCGGCGCCCACCCAACACGATAATCGGGCCGGAAAGCTACCCGAAGGCGGAACTCTGCCACCCAGACGACGTGACGGGCCGTCAGCAAGCTGACGACCCGTCGCGAAAGGTCGAGGCTAGCCTGGCAACCGCCAGGTCCTGACGTTCGCTGTACCGCCACAGCGTCCCTGGCAAATTTGGGCAGAGATAGAAAACGTAGCGACAACGGGCCGGTTGACCGCTGAAGGTGTGGCGCACGGCAGCCCTCAGAACGTAACGTCCATCCAGCTGTTGGCCTGGAGCACGGCATGCCGCAGTCTTCCCAGGATCTCAGGATCAGCCTCGATAGGCCTTCCAGCCTCGACTCCGTGGCATCGGCCGCGTAGCCACTCGCACCAGCTTGTCATCCACTCCCATGAGTCTCTGATCAAGAGCCTCCTATGCGGAGGTCGCCTTGGTAGGCGGCTGAATCTGAGAAGCGCGGAGAGTTGCTCTGACACTGTAGGCCGGGTCCGCAGCCAACTGCTCACGCACGGCGGGATGGGACATGTCAGTCTTCCGGCTCAATGCGCGAGCGAGCGCGCGACGAACGCGCACGTCAGGATCAGCGGCCAGGCGACGGCCCAGGTGTGCTGGTTCCCCATGATCAGCCCACAAGGTTGCCGCAAGGCTACGGATTGCCCAACCTTGGCTGGCGAGAAAGGCGAGATCGTCCTTGACCGTATCGCCGAGCCGCTGTAGAGCTCGAGTCGGCCAGAAATCAGAATCCTCGCCCAGCAGTGAGTACACGAGGCGTCTCACTTGGTCACGTTGAGCCGCATTTGTCGCGAGCGTGGCGGCAAGCACGACTGCTTGACCGCGGCTGTCCTGTGGCGTTCCATCTATACGAAAGCCCCCAAGTTTGTGTGTGAACTGCCCGTTAAATTTATCGTGGTCTGAGGCCGTGGGGGAGGTAGCCAGTCGTATCGCGGCCTCGAAGTATTCGCCCTGCTTGGACTCGTCGAGATGGGGACTAAGGTTGGCGGCGGCGATTAGGTATTCGCCCCTGTCGCTTGAGCTGACGTGAGGGTGGTCGGCTCTAGATAGGAGCTCGGCGACAGACGAAGCGATCGCATCTGGAGAGAGACGGCGAATGAGAAGCGAGTCCCCGACCGCATTCGTTCCAACAGAATAGACCCCATCCACGTGATCGAGCGGTGTTGTGAGTCTCGTTAACGCCTCGGCGGCAACCCTGGCATCGATATCTTTAGGGTCCTCAAACGAGAGCATCTCGCTTGCCCACTGGTTACCTGATGCTTCGAGGGCAGTGAGTACGTCGCGCGCGAGCGGTTGGTTCTTTTCGATCGCGTCGAACGTGATGCTGTTGCGCGCTCCCTGAGAACGGCCGAGCAGCGCTACTAGATGTGTGATGGCACGCGCCGCGAGCGGGAGGTGGGTGAGCGCAACCTTGGCCACCACGACGGCTTCGTCCTTATCGTGGTATCGGTAATGGTTCGCTTCTACGAGTGGCTGCTTCTCGAAGTGGCCCAGCACGTTGTCCGCGCGAGTCGCATCGAGGCGGTCCGCAATGCCAGCCAGCGCCTTGACTGCATTGTTGTATCTCGACGTGGAGAATGCCGGTAGGTCTGGCCTGCACCCCGTCTCTGCCGCCGCTAGTTCACCGACAAGGCGCCCTGACACAGCGTCGACGAGGTCGTCCGGTACAAGGTCTGCCTGTGTCGCGAGCAGGCGGTAGCTTGTGCCGACTGACCAATAATTGGGCGCGTCCAACTCAGCGAGAATATCAATGAACTCGCGAGGAAGGGACTTGCCGAGAGCCTCGATAGCTTTGGTCGCGCCCGCTCGGATTAGGTGACGAGCCGCCAGTGCGGGCTCGTCGGACTCGATGAGAATTGCGGCGAGAACTCGCCGGGCGCGCTCTTCTCCGGCCCAGTCGCTGGCTGTCACAGCGTCACGCAACGCACGTTGGGCGGAAATTGCTGCAGACCGGAGTTTCTGATCACTCAATGCCGTCAGCGCGTCCTCATAAGCGCCATCGGCGGCAGGCACGAGGGGCGAAGAAGTCCCCATCCGACGGATCGCTGTCTGCAGGGGAAGTAGGTCGCTGCTGGTGAAAGGGTTCCAGCGCGCTCGGAAGGCTCGACGGCTGAAGATCCATGTTGACGCTTCGCCCCATTGCCGCGCCAGCGATGCAGAACCGGAAGCTTCGTCCCACGCGAGATCGGCCTCTTGGAACTTCTGGTGCAGGGCGCAGTCGCGCGCGTAACGCGCCGTCACCAGGCCCAATAGGTCATGTCCGAGATTCAGCTTGCGAGCGTCGGTAAGCAGTTCTGACCAGTCTACGGTGGTCTCCGCGAGAAGCAGTCTTAGCCGCGTGCGCAGAACCCGGTCGATCGACGACATGCCTGAAAGATCGACGAAGACCGGAATGGCTCTCGTCAGCCATTCCCGGTCGTCGTTCGCTAAAGCAGTCTCGCCGGCGAGTAGCGCGAGCCGAATTTGATCGGGGAGATCCCCGACCCGGAGGCTGCCGATATCTGGAACGTACCCGGTGGGATTAAAGTAGAGATCGATGGCGACCTCGCTGACGCGTCGATAGAGCGTGACCTGCTCGTTCTCCGCCGCAAGCTTTGATAGCTCGTCGAGCCGAGATCGCGTGATCTGCGCAGTCACCGACAATCCCTGATCGAGAGCGGTCCAGAAGTCGTCCAGCACATGGCGCGCGGCTTCGTCAGCTCGGCCTACGCTCGCAAGCAGTCGAACGCGATCCTTGTCGTGTTGCGTGGCATGCGGCCCGAATCCCGCGTCACGTAGCTTCGTTTGCCCCGCCTCGATGAACGAGAGCGCCTGCGAAGGATCAGAGGCTGCGGCTGCATCATCGAAGAATTTTTGTGCGCCGGTGGTGACTTCAGGTGTCCGAGCGATCGCCTCACGAACAGCCACAACCTCCGCAGGAGGCACGACGGTCACGTCTACCTTGAAAGGTAGACAGAATGCTTCAGCAGTGGGCATTCCGAAGAATTCGATAACGATTTCCGGCCGCCCCCTCAGGAGGTATGACAACTCCTGCGCATCCCACAGCTCCAAGCTGATCGGCTGGAGCGCTTTGCGCTGAATCGCGAGCTCTTCGACCGCTCCGGTGCTTCGGACAGTGCGGGCCACGCCGATGATGAGGCGGTCGATCGAGAAGGGACGTATCGTCGTACCAAATTTCTTGACAGCCGCCTTTATCTCCGCAGCACCGAACCGAGTGTATTTCTTACTTTGGAGCGCGGTGCCGCTGCCATCTGACGCTAGGGCAACGATATCGAGACCGTACTGTGCTTGGCCGCGATCTCCATACAACTGAGCATGGCGCAGGCCCTCCACATCGCGCATCACCCGCCATTGAAGACGTTCGAAGTCCTCCCAGGAAAGGGCATTGAAAGGAAGCAGCTCGAGCTTTCCGATCACCGGCGCGGGCACGGGAGCCGACGGTGTGTCATTGAGCGACGATCCAAGCGGCAGAGGGCGCCAGTCCGTCATGCTGTTCTCCTTAGCTTCCGCTCGTGGCGAGCCGGGCTACTCGCCCTTCGCGACCACGAGGCCGCCAGCAGGGCCCCATCGTTGTCGTGGTTGGCCCCGACGGAACTGGTAGCAGCAGCGCCGAAGGAACCTGGTACTCGCTCCGCGTCCGCGGCAGGAGCCTCACAAGGTAACTCCTCGGCCCCCGACTGGTCTCAGTTCTGGTCTCATTCACCAATGTTCAGCCCGGCCCACGAACCGGATACGCGAATGCTCCGCGCCAGGTCAGGACGCCGGCGCGTCGGCCCGATCACCCAGACGGCGACTTGGAAAGCGTGTTGGGTTCACACCCTCACGAGTTCGAATCTCGTATCCTCCGCCAGCCTGAACAGGCAAAACGTTGCCCCCGGCCGCCTTGCGGCCGGGGGCAACGTCGTTGTCGGTCTCGGTTCCGGTCAGTCGGCGCGGCTCAGTGCTCGGAGGAGCGACACGACGCCGCCTTTCGTCCGATCGCCTTCCGGCGGTCGGTTCGGCTCAAGCGATGCGATGACTGTTATGCAGTGCTTGCGTCTGTTTTGTGGAGTACGGAACGCAAGCACGACCACTCGCCGGGAGGGCGACATCACGCCCCGACGCCGCCACTGGACGGGCCTTCGAGTACGGCGCCCCCACCCAGCTCCCGCACCGCCGCGCCAATGGTTGGACCAGACCCACCAGCAGTGTCACCGGTCGAGGTGGTCGTCCGAATTCCCCGACGACCACCTGATGCCATTCAAGAAGCGATACGGACGATCCCGGCAGACTCGACCGGGCACAGGATCGGTTCCGGGCAAGCCGACCACGTCATGCATGCGGGGTGGGCGGCGACACCTCAATCGGTACGCCTGCTCCCGTCAGGATACTCGCGAGCAACTCGACCTCCACGTACGTCCCGGACCAACCGGATGTCATGGCCTGGGCGGTCATCATCGATGCCGTCTTGAGATCGACTTCGCATACCCCGCGGAATGCCTTGAGCGACTGGACTTTCGCCCGAGGAGATTTTCCGACCAGGAGACTCCAGGCGCCGTGCTCGGCCAAAAGGGATTCTCTGACGAAGTCCGGCGCCGGACCCGCCCCCCCGTCGTCGATGACGAGCCCACAGCTCTCGCAGCGCCGATCCACGGCCCAGCGCAGGGTTTCGTGGTCTACGAATTGGGCGAACCACCCCTCGACGACGCCATCGCAGTTGCCGCAATTGTCCGTGAACCGCGCGCCTTGGGTGATCATTCCAGCCATCCTCTCATGCGCAGATAGCGGTCGACGGTCGCATAGAATCTGGCAGAAGTGCCCGAGCCGTCCCGGGGATGGTGGTCTGCATGATTCCCCTGCCCGAACCACCGGTGATGCAGTTCCTCGTGCACAAGTGTTCTTCTGAGTTCCAGCCGGCTTTCAAAAGGCTTGAATCCGATCTGTGTTCCGCTGTTCGCTTTTGCCATACCCGTATTCACCCACGGGCTGAATCTTGCCGTGTGCGTAAATTTCAAATGTGGAAAATCCTCTTTGATCGCGGCCTCGATGGCACGATTTCGGGCCTGCGCCGTCTTGCCGGTGACGTGGCTCAGATCAGCGGTCCAGACGTTCCCCTCTCCTCGGTTCTGGGGGGCCGTGCCAGCGAGCGTATCCGTGATGCTCGGGCGGGCTCGTGGCGCAACCCTCGCCGCTCCGCTGCCAGCGGCACCACCTGCGGAACCGGCCAGCACGTCGAGAAGCGAGACCGGTCGTCCGGCGGCCACGTCGATGATGGCGGCCGTGCCGCCGCCGGCGACGGCCTGGCCCGGGACGCTGTTCAGGACCGCCGGGGCCTTCGCGGTCAAAGTGGTGAGGGCGTTGAGGCGGGTCGGTAGGACCAGCTTGGGCAGTTGCTGGGCGCCTGCGGACATCGTGCCGCCCACCGCGCCGCCGGCCGCGCCGTAAGCAGCGGTCGCCAGGAGGTGGTCGGCCGTCAGGCCGTCCTGCGCGCCCATCGCGATCTTGATCGGCTGGGCCACGGCGAGGTCGAGCACAACGGAGGTGACCGCGCCGATGACGGCACTGCCCACGATCGTGCCGATGACCTCCAGCACTGTGGCACTGATAGCCAGGCCGCACGCGGTCGCGGCGGACTCGGCGGCGAGCGTCGCCGCGGACATCGCCGCGCCGGAGATGACGTTGACGCCCGGAACGATCAGTAGTCCCGCGCCGACCAGGATGGTCGCGGCCACCGCCAGGATCTCGGCCTTGAGCACGGTCTTCTGGGTCTGGACCCCGTCGGCCAGCTTGCGCAGCGATGTCGCCTGCTCGCGGCACGAAGTGGCGGTCGCCAGCAGCCAGCTCTGGCCGCCGCCCTCGTATTGATTCCAGAACGCGGCGAAGTTGTCGATCGGTAGACCGCTGTTGTCGGCGATGATGGCGCGCGCCGGACCCGCTGCGCCAGCGGTGACCTGGTCGAGCGTGGCGGCCATCCGCTCGTAGGTGCCGGCCATCTGCCGAAGCTTGTCCTCGTCCGCCTTGGGCCAGGGCAGTCCCAGGAACCGGATGACCTGTTCCACCGCGTCGTCGCCCAGACTGACCAGGCCCTTGAGCGCCTCCATGCATTCATCAAGGCCGGCCTCCGCGAGGTCGACGACGAAATCGAATGCCTGGTCGGCCTTGTCCACGCCGGCGTCGACGATGTCCCCGGCCTTGTCCAGGCCGTCCCCGACGAGATCCACTGCGTCTCCGAAGAGTCCCATGCGTGGGACCTCAGCTCAGGCGCTGTGCGTTGGCTTCATCGGTCCCCACGGTGTTGCCCACCATGGCTTCCAACGTGGGCGCGATACTCGCCACCCCCTCCGCCAGAATGCCGGAACTCCGAACGATCACCATCTGGTTCGCTGCGAAGGTGACACCGAACTCGCGCCCGTTCTTGTCGTCGCCCCACGGCTCGCCCAGGGCTGCGAGCTCCGACCGAAAGGCGTCTGCGGCCACCCGCAGTCGGTCGGCCTCCGCGACGAACTTCGGTAATGTCGCCCGGATGTCCGCCGGATTGATCTTGATGTCGCTGCCCATGGTCCACCCCGTGACTACCGACCAAAATAACAATATGTAATCATCCGATTACTTCGTTTGGCAGTGTACCCGGGCCCTCCCCGGGGGGCGCCGGCATTTCAGCGCGCTGCGGGCAAGTGACGCGTTTCACGCCGGAGTTGCCTTGGGGGCAGACGACGTGCCCTTCTCGAGAGAGAAGCCGCGTCGTGTGCACGGCCGAGGGTCAGGCAATGGACATGGCTTGGGTGAAGCATCCGAGTGTGTTGCGGGGCGGCGCCGTGACCGTGGCACTGGTGGCGGCGGTGTTGTGTCGCCGCTGTTCGAGATGGTCCCCGGCATGCTGCTGCCCGGCGACGGTGTGATCAGCGCGCCCCAGACCGTCGGGCTCACCCTCCCCCGGGACACTGTCCAGCGCGGGCGGCGTCGAGTGGCGCGCAACGGCCAGAATTCTGGCCGATCCCGAGCTGGCCACGGGGCTCACCGGGCCGCTGCAGGACGAGGACCACGGTGAGGCCCTCGCACCTTGAGTCCGAAACGCGGTGACGATGTCCCGCCGCCGTCCATCGGTGACGAGTGGAGATTGCGCTTCGCCACTACCGATGCCGCCAAGGGCTGGAGTGATCTCTGCACCGAGGCGGCAGCCAATTCCCGTCGCTGCTTCGAGTCCCTCCGCACCGACCCACTTTCTACACGCGACCCCGATCGGCAACACCGCTTGCGCGGTCGTCTCGCCACCCGCGTCCTGGGCGGCCGAGAGCTGCCGCAATGGGAATTCGAAGTGACCGCTGGTGGCCGCGTGCGCTATCTCGTGGATGAGATCGGACGAACCGTCCACCTCGTGTACGCCTCCACCCGGCATCCGAAAGACACCGATGCCTGAGGCTCGCACGGCGGGTCACGGTGTTCGCGGCACGGCCCAGGCAGTGGCCGAGCGACCTCTTGGCGATCGACGTTGTCAACGAGTACGCGCGTGCGCGCCATCACGCATGACGAGGAATCCGGCCGAGCACGTCCACGACGTTCGCCGGCAGGCAGAATCCCCGCAGCCCGCATGTCGGCTTCAGCCGGTCCATGCACTGCGGCTGCTCGAATCCGCGACTTGGCCGCCTTCGCCGACCGGATACGAGCCTCGTCACATGAAGGCGACTGCCTTCGGCTGGTCTCAGTTCTGGTCTCATTCACCTGCGTTCATCATGGTCCGCAAACCGGAAGAGCCCGAGCTCCGCGGCAGGTCAGGACGCTGACGAGTCACGATGAACCCCCGGACAAGGACTTGGAAAGCGTGTTGGGTTCACCCCCTCACGAGTTCGAATCTCGTATCCTCCGCCAGCCTGAACAGGCAAAACGTCAGCCCGGACCATCTACGTGGTCCGGGCTGACGTCGTTGTGGTTGCAGTTCTGGTTGCATTTACATCGGTCATTTAAGACAAAAAGACATCGCGCTACGCCCTGAAGGTCAGCCATGAATCAGACTGTTGGCAGACCCTTGCCATGCTCAGTTCATGCCTCAGGGTCCGCCGGTCACCTTGGAAGACCTACGCGACACACTGCGGGCGCGCGCCCTGGGCAACCCCAGGCGAGCCAAGCCGACCACCCGTGGGCCAGGGACGACAAGGATCTTGCACGCTCTCCAGCGTGGCCCGAGGGTAGGTGGTTCAGGGGCAGGCGGAACGCTGCAAGCCTCGCCTTCCAGGTAGCTCCAGGCGACCAACCGCACCCCCTGAGTCACAGGGCGGCCGGCTGCGACTATAGATCTAGCGCCCAGTTTGATAGTAGATCGCGATCTGCTATCAATTGAGCCCAGGCATCTATAGCAGGCTCGCAGTCAGGAGGCGGAGCATGCGACCTGAACTGTTCGAGGGCTCCCCCGCAGGGCAGCTCATCCCCATCAGCGGCCATGACGCACAACAGCGCCCATGGCAGCACTGGGCCTTCCTTCCGAGCCCCCTGCCCTCCACGCCGCACCTCTCGCAGCGCACATACAAGCTGGCCGGCGACGCTCAGATGGCCATCGGGCGCCTTGACTTTGCTGTCCGCAGGCTGCCTGAGCCCGCGCTGCTCGTGCGGCCCGCTCTGCGCCGCGAGGCGATCAGCACGTCAGCGCTGGAGGGCACATACGCCCCGGTCGAGGAAGTGTTCGAAGCCGAGTTCGTGGATGCGCAGCAGCAGAGTGCCGCGACCCGAGAAATCCTCAACTACGTCCGCGCTGCGGAGCGCGGACTTGAACTGATCGAGAAGAAGCCGATCTGCCTGACCCTGATCGCCGAATTGCAGGCCATCCTTGTCAAGGGGACTCGCGGTGACAGCTACGACGCAGGTCGGCTTCGTCAACGACAGGTCTACATCGGCGAGCAATACGGAGGAATCGAGCAAGCCCGCTTCGTACCTCCTCCTCACGGCAGCCATCTGGAAAACGGCGTGAGCGACTGGGAAAAATGGATCAACGCCGAGGATGACATTCCGCTGATCGCCAAGACCGCGTTGGCCCACTACCAATTTGAGACGCTTCACCCGTTCAGCGATGGCAACGGTCGCCTGGGGCGTCTGATCGTCGTGCTCATGCTTACCACCGCCGGTGCCCTCCACTACCCGGTACTCAACGTCTCTCCCTGGCTGGAGCGCCACCGAGAGCAATACAAGGATCTACTCCTACATGTCAGTCAAACCGGTGATTTCGACGATTGGACGCAATTCTTCTGCCAGGCGGTAATCGATCAGGCAGCCGATACGGTCGCTCGCATCGAGGACCTTCTGACGTTCAGAGAAAGGGTTCAAAGCCGGTTGCGCACGGCGAAGGTCAAAGGCGTGGCGCTCAGCATCGCAGACGAGCTTATCGGCTATCCCTTCATCAGCCCCACTCAAGCTGCCAATCGACACTCCGTGACATATGCGGCGGCCAATACGGCGGTGAGCAAGCTGGTAGAACACGGCCTCCTGCGCGAGATCACCGGACGCTCGTACGGTCGGCTTTTCGCCTGCGACGAAGTCATAACCATCATCCTTGCGGATGGCCCCGCTGCGAGCTGAGACCCGAACCCTCGGACGGCAGCGACGCGCGAGGAACGACGTCACCAGCAGCAGTTGAACCAACCCGCTGAGCGATGGTCCCGTCCAGCACGCCGCCGGCCTGATTCGCCCGCAGGCCGTTGGGGACGTGCTGATAGCGCTTGGCCATGGCGGTGCTCGACCAGCCCATAATCTCGACAGCCGCGCGCTCGGGCCCGCCCGGGATGGGCAGGATCGTCCTGGCCGCATGGAGCCCGTCGTCCAGCAACCGGGCACTCCCGCGGCAGAACGCGCCCTGCCGGGCCGTTGGCCCGGTGTCCCTATGGTTCTCACACGAGGACGAAAATGAGCGTTTGAGCGACCACTGCGGCGACGTTAGGCCGGCGGCGAAGGTAGCTCCTGCTCGCATGAGAGCAGCGGGGTGGGTGGCGCCATCGAGACGGGCGAGCGCGCCCGCACGCCCAGCCAGCCTGACAGCTTGGTTGCAGTTCTGGTTGCATTCAGCGCCGTTCGAGGGCGTCCGTCGAGCACTCAACCGGGCGCGGCACCGCAGGTCAGGACGCTGACGGGGCCCGCCGAACGGGCAGGTGATCCCTTGGAAAGCGTGTTGGGTTCACACCCTCACGAGTTCGAATCTCGTATCCTCCGCCAGCCTTGGCAGGCACAACGTCGGCCCCGGCCGGCGATCCGGACGTCCGACTCACCGGTGGGGGCTGACGTCGTCCTGAACGTCACCGCTCCAGGGGGCGAACGCCCCGCTGTAGGTGCCGAAGGCGTGCCGCGTAGTCCGCGTGGGGTCCCTTCACCATGGCGTGTGCGTTGCTCGCCTTCGACCGCGGCGCGTGCGTTGGGCTCAGCCACGGACGGGGTGTCTGCCGCGTGGTTCGGTTCCGGTGTTCCTGAGCGAGCACTGCCATGAGCTCGGCGCCGAATCCGAGACCGCACGCGTAGTCGTCCGCCCGGGCTTCGGCACGGCGGTGTAGCCATGAGACGAGCAGTGGGGCGACCGCCACGAGCAGCACCAGCCACCACATCCCCAGCGTGAAGGCCAGCGTGTAGAGGATCAGCACGAGCAGCAAGGAAAGACAACCGCCCCAGGCGACGCCGTACCGGTTCCTTGAGGACATGAGCTTGGACAGACCGGCGATGATCCACCGCCCCAACGTCCGGGCCGGGAGCGCGTACCAGTCGGCGAGCATCCCGGCCCAGGTGTGGCCGCCGACGTGGTGACCCAACTCGTGGGCGAGGATCGCGGCCAGTTGGGAATTGGGCAACCGGTCCATCGCGTGTCGGGTCACGCCCACGATGTGACCCGCCGCCGCAGTGGCGTTGAGTTCCGCACGCTCTTGAATCCACAGCTCGTAGGTCTCTTGCCGCACACCCGCCCTGCGCGTCACCTCCCCCCATACTTCATTCAGCCGCCGCGCGTCCGCCGGGCCCGGACGACGCATGCCCATGAAATGCCGGGCGATGGCCGCCTCTGTGCGCCGATGGAAGACCAGGGGGCCGGACAACAGCCAGGCAACCATCATGACCAGCCCGAGGATCGGACTGATCACGGCGAATACGGCCACCACGACAAACAGGCTGACCAACGCGGTCGGCAGGGTCACCACGAGTTGCCAGAGCGCGGCCCGGTCGACGCCACGCTGACGCGCTTTAAGGTGTCTGCGTCCCGACAACAACGCCAAGTCGTCCTGCTCGGGGCGAATTTCAGGGCTGATCTCGGGGCTGATCTCGGGGCTGATCTCGACGCGCGATGGGAGCTGCGGCGATACCTCGACGTTCGAGGTCGGCGTACCGGTGGCCGACACGAGGGGAGTGCTCGGCGCCACCCGGCCGACCGCGGCGGGTCGCGGTACCGACCGCACCGCACGTGGTGCCAAAATCGGTCCGGGGTACTGCGGGGGCAAGTCGGCCTCCACCGGGACCGCCATGACCGGGTACTCGGGCGGCTCATCCGCCTCGGCCCCGGAGCCGGGGCATACGGGCGGCAACTCAGGGTAGGCGGGTGCGATGCCGTCCCCGGCAGGCGGACGCACAGCGCTTGGGTAGGGCGGCGGTCCGGCTCCCGGAGGGGTGCGTGGGACCCCGGCGTTCGGGCCTCGCTCCGGGAAGGCGTCCGGCTCGTACGCAGACATAGCGGTAGATCTCCTGGGGATCGTCCTGGAGTCCGAAAAGGTCGTGCCGTCGACTACGCGGCAAGGAGAGAACCCGGCAGCAGGATCAGTGCAGCCACGAAACAGGCCGTGCCGACCCGCAGCGATTGGTACTTGCCGGCAACGATCCGGCTGTTCTCCGTGAGCGCGATAAGAATCGTGGCCTCGGGGGCGCGCTCGGTGTCCCGCAGGGCCGTCTCCAGCGCCGTGGGCCCGCGGCCGGCAGCACTCCGGATGTCGGCGAAGTGGGTGATGGGCATTCCTGGCCGCCACTCGCGCGCCCCGTATCGCGGGGTCACCGCCATCAACAGCGCGGACAGCGAGACCAGGATGCACGCCGCGCCGGTCCACCACAACGACTGCCCGAGCGCGGTCAGCACACCGGGATGCCAGCCATGCGCGCTGAGCACACCGACGAGCACGGCCGCGACCATGCCATGGGCACCGACCAGCACGGAGCTCTTGGTGTCCGCCCTGGCCGCCTCCTGCCGGAGGTCCTTCAGGAGTCGCTCGCCGGTACGCAGATCGAAGGGCCGCGCGGGAGAAGCCGGCTCCGGTCCCATGGCGGTCATGGGACCGGCGGCGGAGTCGGGACCCGATAGCCGAACACGGCGCCCGCGTCCGGCGGCGGTGCGGCATCGCCGGTGTCGAAGGCGGCCTTCACCGGATCGGCCGTGACCGGCTCGCCCTCCGCCGGCTCGGCCCCTGCAGTCCCAGGCGGCGCCTCCTCCACGACGGGCGCCCCTCCGGGCGCCATGGGCCCGAGTCTCGCGCTCAGAACCTCCCTGATGACGTTCGCCGCCAGCCTGCGCGGCTCGTCCAACTGGTGTTCCTCCAACCCGCCGGGGCCGCCGCCGAGCGCTTGCAGCGCGACCTGCAATTGGGCTTGCATGGCGTTGAGTTGATCCTGCCGGAGGTTCTCCATGACCAGACGCGCGTCCTCCGGATGCTGCGCGAGTTGGAACGCCATCGCGCTCGGCCCGCCCCGCTCCAGGTAGTGGGCGTAGTACCGGATCTTTTGGGCCTCGATCGCCTGACGTTCCAGTTCCTGCTCGCCGCGGACCAACTCCCGCTTGTGATCGAGGTTCTGGTTCTGCAGCTCGATCAGATGCCGGTGTCGGCCCTGGGCGAGCGCACGCTCCGCCGCCAGCTCCTCCTCCCGCATCATCAGCGTGTGCTGCGGATCGAGCGTCTGCCGGGCGAACTCGATCTCGCGCAGTTTCCGAGCATGCTCCAGGGCGGCCTCGTCCCGGCGGACCTGGATTCCGCACCGCACGCGCAGTCCGGCCGCCGTGCCCAGCGGACCGGCCGCGACCAGCACACCCTGTGCGTCCTTCTCCGCGACGGCACTGTCCTCCATCGCGTACGCGCGCAGCACGGGCCTGATGAGACCGTCGACGAGCCGCTGCACCATGGCTGGGACATCGCGTTCGCCACTGGCGACGAAGGCCGCCGGGTCCGCGACCTGCCAGTCGCAACCCACGGTGACCTCGAAGGGGAAGGCGTCGTTGCTGCTGGGCAGCGTGAGCACGGCCCGAGCCTCGTGCAGGCCCACCTCAACCGCGTACACGCTGGTCCACCGGCGGGTGGCAACCTCGGCGCGGCTCGGGCGGTTGGGCGGCAGGAAGGTGTCCAGACCTCCCTTGGCGGTGGTGAAAACCAGAGCGTAGTCAATTCTGGTGGTGCGCAGCGGTCTGAAGCGCGACAGCTCCTGAATGGTGACAACCGGATCGACGATTTTCGTGTCCCGGTTCGCGTTCTGTTCCCACTGTGGGGGCGGGTTCATCATGCGTTGGCTCTCCTTGAGAGGGTCCGGACGGCAGGAATGGGTGCGGGTTCGCCGCATCGGCCAGGAACCGCGTCGAACCGGCGCGGGCGGATCAGCACCGGTCCCGGCAGGCGTTGTGTCGGCTGCGCCTATGGCGTCGGGCCGGAGGACGGCCGCGCCGAGGGTCCCGGCACCCGCAGAGTCGCCCGCAGCCGTTGCGCGACAGCCGGCGGGAACTGCTCGGTCTCGCCGTCGCGGAGGTTGTCCACGAGATATACGAGTCGTTTCGCGTCCTCGGCCGAGACGACCAGCATGGGGAGCAACTCCGCGAGGGCGCGTTCGGCATCCGGGTCGAGGTCGGCGGCCCGAATCCATCGGCGCATGGCCTCGAGGCCGGACGCGGAGGCCATCGGGTCGTTGAGGACGCTGCGCCACAGGGCGGCGAGGGACTGTCGCAGGAAGGCACCCGGGGTCGCCGGCGTGCTCTTCGCACGAGCGAAAAGGTCGAGCAAGAGCGGGCGTCCGGTGTCAGGCGCGCCGTCCGTGGGACCACAGGCGTGGATGACCGTGTGAAGGACGAACTTCCGCGTCGCGCCCTCGCGTGTCAACGGCACCAGTCTGGGCCACAGCACAGTCGCGATGTCCGCTCCGGCACCCGCGCCGCAGCCGCCCATGTCCTCAGTGCTCCGCTCGCCGTCGTCTTGCCCGATGTCCCCCGGCACGGCAGCGTGCCGGTCCGCGGCAAGCAGCAATGTCGCGGTGGACTGGGCGATCTCGTCGATTTCCTCGGGCCACGCACGAGCCGGACCGCTGCCTCGTGTCTCCAGGGCGCGCACCGCCTCGATCAGCGCCGTGACGGCCTGCTCGGGAAAGGTCTCGCCCACAAGTGCATAGGTGCGTACGGCCGTCCGGCGCATGTGGTGATCGGGCGCGGTGCACCACTCCCGAAGAATGCGGGGCACGTGCGGGGCATTCAGGTGGTGGGCGAGGGCGAGCGCGTTCGCGGCGGCGAGCCGGGCGCGAAATCGCCGGTCGGCGGCCCAGGGCTGGATGAGCAGGGCCATGGTCGAAGGAAGATCCGCCTGGGCGAGTACGGCGGTCGTGGAGGCGGCACGGTTACGAACGAGCGGACGGGGATCGAATGCCAGCCTCCGCAGCCACGCGACCACGGCGGGACGTGCCGACGGATGTCCGGTCCAGACCTCGCGGAGCAAGGTGATGGCGGTGAGTCGGTCCCGGAACTGAATCTTTGTCTGCAGGACCGGCCCCCACTCGGTTACCTCGGCCTCCTGGTACCGGTCCGCCTGAGCGAGTTCGACACGCTGGGCGCTGGAGGTACCGAAGACGGGGATACGGGCCGGCTCGTCGGGATTCTCGATCCGCTGCAAGAGTCCGAACAAGACGTCGCTCAGCTCGGCGGTCAGCGGGTAGGGGGCCTCGTCGAAGGCGGCCAGGGCAATGAGGAACGCCTTGTCGTGCAAGGTCTGATCCGTGCCGTCGAACCACCGTCGCACCTGCCGTTCGGCGGCGTAGTGGCCGAACATGGCGAGGCCGTCCAGCGAAAGAGCGCCACAGGCGTGTTGGGCGATTCGGTCGGCGAAGCGGGCCAGTTCGGCCACGGGGCGCCGGTGCGCGAGCACCGACTGAACCGCGGGCAGGGCGAACAGCTCCTCGATCGCGCGTCCGCCCAGATCCTTGTGACGTAAGTGTCCGCGCAGGATCTGATCGGGTTCGGGCGGCTGCCACGACACGCAGTCGACGCCTTGGACCACCGGGTGAGGCCCGACCACGATGACGAGGTGGCTGTCGGTGGCGTGCAGTTTCTCGCTCAGAGCGCGCAAGTGGTGTTCACGCAGAGGCCGTTCGGCGCTGGTGGCCAAGTCGGCAAGCAAGTGCCCACAACGCTGGCGGAGTTCCCCTGCGTAGCGCCCGTGCGGGAGCGCGGGATCCAGCGCCCGATACGTGGCCGATCCGGCGGCACGCAGCAGCATGAGAGCGGCGGTGCGGCGACCGGTCGTCGCCGGGCCGGAGATGACCGCGACCCGCTGCCGCCGGAGCCGGTCGAGTGCACAGCCGAAGGGACTGTCGGGTTGCCATGTGCCGTCGGCCTCGCTGCGGGCGGCCGACAACCGGCCGGGCTCCTCGTCCTGCGGACCCGCCGGATGGACGAAGTGCAGGGCGAGTGCCTCGACTTCGGCGATGGGGATCTCGCCGGACGTCTCTTCGCCGTCGCCGCCGAGGTGGTATTCGATCTTGCTGCCGCCGAGGATGACGTCGCCGGTGACATAGCCGCCGCTTACCCCGTGCTGATCCCCGCCGACGAGCGAGCCGCCCAGCTGCGCGGAGCGGCCCAGCATGATGCCGGGGCTATGCCGGTACAGGTCGCGCCATGAGTCCCACGCGTGCTCGCCGCCGGCGTCGGCCTCGTCGTCGTGATCAAGCTGCTCCGGACTGGCGGGCGTCCCCGGCTCACCGGGCGTCAGGACGGGTTCCGACGGCGTGGATTCTCGGCCCAGTCCCGCCGCGCCCTCATCGCGTACGGGAGCCTGTGCTCCCTGTGCAGGACTCACGACGACGTCCTGCCGGCGTCGGCGTAGGAAGTCGGGGCTCCGTCGGTGACGAAGCCGCCGAGGACGACATCACCGGTAACCTGACCGCCGCTGACTCCGTGCTGGTCGCCGCCGACGACGGAGCCGTGCACCTCGGGGGCCCATGAAAATGGAACACCGCCCCGGCAGGCCGCTCTTGAGCCTGCACCCGGGCGTCGCCTGCCGTGCCCGCTCCTTCCGCGCCCGCCGCCGCGTGCGAGGCGTACCGAGCTTGAGCAGGTTGACTCGGATCCACCGTCTCGGGAACACCCGACGATCCGTGCCGGCTGTGCAGCCACGCGCAGAGCACGCCGTCCTTCACCTCCACGTCAATACGTTGGAAGAGTTCCGGCCGAACCCCTCGGTAGCCGTGCCGCACCACGCCTTCGTAGACCTGCGTACTGACCATCAGCACGCACTCCTCGTCCGTCCGTTCGGCCAACGCGTCGCGCAGCGCGTCCGAGTCGAGCAGCCGACATGCCTGGTTCAGATCGTGCCCGACGATCCCGCCGACGGTGCCGGCCTGAGGGTCGTGGGTGATCTCGCCGGCGGCCAGCACCATCCGCAGCCGCATCTGCGCACTACGCGAGGCGAGGCGGTTGTGGTCGTGCAGCAACTCGGGGGTGAGCGTCAGGAGGGAACGCAGGACCGCAGTCTTGGCCACATCGGCGCCGAGCAGCACGATCATGCCGTCGCCGCGGTCCTCGCGGTACTGGAGGGTCGCCTCCACACCGGCAGCCACCAGTGTCTGGTCGACGATCGCGTTCAGGCTTCGCCGTAGGACGGCTTGCACGACGTCGTCACGACGACTGAACTGCTCGGTGTCGAACAGCAAAATGGTCCGGTTTACAGGCTCGCCCATGGCTGCCTTTCGCTGGAGGAACGGGCCCGCAAGGCCCGGCTGGACACCCACGACGGTGTCAGAGGAGACGCTTGCGAGGCGATGGAAACCGGCACTCTCGAAATGTGACCGCCTGCACAGAACGGGACCTGCGGTCCGTGTGGGCGTGTGTCCGCTCAGACAGCCCCATGGCGGGCCATCCTCCGCAGCGCCTCCGGCCTGATGACCACGAGGCCGCGGCGCTCGGTGCGAACGATTCCGCGCTCCCGTAGGTCTTTCAACAAACGTGCGACCGCTTCCCGGGACGCGCCCACGGAACCCGCCAACTCACTCTGGGTAAGCCCGGGCGTGAGTCGCACCCCACCCTGGGAGTCCTGCCCATCACTGCGCATCAGCTCCAGGAGGAGGAGCGCGAGTCGTTCCTGCACGTTCATGGCCGCGTACTGCACACGTCGATGGTCGCTGTCGCGGGTCCTGTCTGCGGTCAACGCCAGCAACTTCTTGGTGATGCTCGGCCGTTCGTCGAGAAGAGCGCCGAACCGATCTGTGTCGACGGCCAACGCCTCCACCTGCCCCAAAGCCGTGACGGTCGCCGACCGATGCCGTCCGCTGACCGCCGCGCCGTCTCCGATGATGTCGCCGGGCCCGCGCAGTGCCAGCAGCGCCTCGTAGCCGTTCGCCGCAGCCGAGGTGACCTTCGTCCAACCAGAGAGCAGGATCAACACGTGTGCCGATGGCTCGTGTTGGCGCAGAAGCACCTGACGTGCCGGGAAGACCAGTCGAGTTCCGCACGCGAAGAGCGCCTGCCGATCCTCGGACTCCAGTCGGACCACGAACGGGACCCGATCCTCGAACTCCATCGACTGCCTCTCGTCACCGCGTTCGCCCCCGACCCGCCCCGACGTACCCTTCGCGGCGGCGCCGCATCCGACTCGGCTGGCATCCTGCCAGGAACCGAGCAACCTGTCGGACGGAATCGGCTGACGAGACCGTGGAGACACGTACGGGCAGCACGCAATCGCCAAGGCCACGACTGGTCGACGCGTACCAGCGGCTCCCCTACGTGGGAAGCATCACGGCTCAGTCGTCGCTTCCGGCGCCCGGGCGGTCGTACCGTACGCACCCTCAGCAGCCTGGAACTCGACCCGCCCCACCTGGAAGGCCGCGACTACCTGCGCCTGCTGCCCCAAGTCGCGCACCTTGCCCAGATCCGCTCCGGACGCCCCGACGTCGCCTCCGCCCAAGCCCGTGTCCTCACCTTGCTGCACGACCGGCTCGACGGCACGGTCATCAGCGACGCCGACGAACGCCTCGCCCTCATCGTCCAAATGCGGGTCGCCGTCCTCGCTGACCGGGCTCGCCGCATCGAAGACCACCCCCACACCGATATCCACCCGGACCACGAGCGGTTCGTCGAGCTGACCACGGACATGCTCGCGGCAGCCCTCGGCACGCCGTCCCGACCAAGCCCAGCCGCCCTCGCGGCGACACGCTCGACGCCCACTGATCCGCTACGGAACCCCCGTCCCAATCCGTGGGTGCGCGTGGGCGCACGGCATCAAGCACCTGCACCACCTGCACCATGTTCTCCGCGGGCATCAACGTCCATCCCAGTCATCAGCGAGCCGCGCCACCAGCTCACCGTGGTGCGGCATCTGCTCTCTACCGAAGCGTGTCGAGGGCCCGACCACCACGAGCGCGGCGATCGGCACGCCGTCGGCACCACACAGCGCCGCACCGACGGCGCGAGTGCCGTCGGCCACCTCGTTGTCGTTCAGACCCCAGCCACGGTCTCGGGTGGCCTGAAGGGCCTCCTCGGTGAGTTCGGGATCGACGCGACGCCAGGCCGGCAAGTGCTCCGCGGGCAGCCGGGCCGCGATCGCACGCAACGCCGAGCTCGACTTCGCCGGCATCTCCGAGCCGACGGTGATCGAGACGCGCAGCGTGTGACTGCTTTCGACGACACCGGCGATCAAGAGCCGATTGCCCTCCGGGACCACCAGCATCGCGGTCTCCCCGGTCGCGTCACGAGCAGCCTCCATCAACGGGCGGGCGCTCTCGGCGAGCGACGCCGAGGAGGACTCGCGCAGCACCGCGAGCAGTCCGGGAGCGAGGTACCAGCGACCGTCCACGGTGCGCTGCAGCCACCCCGCGGCGTTGAGGGTTACCGCGAGCCGATGAGCAGCACTCTTGTCAATCCCGGTGATCCGCGCGAGATCGCTGACTCCGGTCGGCTGCTGCCGGGCCACCTCCTCGAGAAGCCGGCACGCGTTCCTTACCGACTGGATTTCCTTGACCGAGGACACTCAGCTCTCCTAGCATCACCATGAAACACAATCATGTTACATAGTAACACGACAGGAGCGTCACCATGGGCGCCGACACCACCGGCACCGGCCTTCCCTGGGTCGAGGCGATCGCGGATTCCCTTCCCCGCCACTCGTTCAGCGAGTTCCACACCGTCCACCTCCCCGCGCTCGACACCAAGCACCGCGACCTCGTCATCGACGACCTCGGCGGCGTGCCGCCGCTGGCGTTCCGCGTCCCCGACGGCCGCGCCTACACGTGGATCGCGGGTCCAGAGGGGGTCAAGGCCGTCGAGGGCGACGCGGGCGCGGCCACCGTGATCGAACTCGACGAGCTCACTTTCTCCGAGTACGTCAACGAGCTCCTGACCGCCACCGGCTGTGTGCGGACCGAGCGCGCGGAGGTCGTCCGCGGCACCCTGCAGGACTGGAAGCGGTGGGAGCCGGCCACCCGGGCCCTGCTGACGGGGCGGGCCATCTACACCAACGCCGTCCGGGAGACCCTGGTCGACCGCGACGGCAACCCGCTGGACCTGCACCGCAGCTTCCCGGCCGACGGCAGCCGTGAGGAGATGCGGCACTTCCTCGACACCGCGGGCTTCCTGCACGTCAAGGGCGTCTATGCCGAGGCCGAGGTTGCACGGTTGGGTGCAGAGGTCGAGCACGTGCGTTCCCGGACCACTCCGGGTGACCGCTTCTCGTGGTGGTCGCTCAACGCCGACGGTGAAGAGGTGGTCACCCGGATCAACTACCTCGGCCGCTACTCCGAGGCACTCCAGGAGCTGTGCTTCGAGCCCCGCATGACCGAGCTCGCCCACCTGGCCAACCCCGAGTTCCGTGTCTGTGACGACCGCCTCGACGGCCCGATGGTGTTCATCAAGTCCTCCGACATTGTCAAGGGCGACGGGAACCTGGGCTGGCACACCGACGACGGCATCGGTGGCCACCCCGCCCTGTGCCCGTTGATCCAGGCCGGTATCCAACTCGACTACGCCAACCCCGCCAACGGGCAGCTCATGGTCCTGGCCGGCTCCCACCGCTACGCCAACCACTGGCTGAAGTGGGGCGAGGAGGGCGACCTGCCCGTGGTCAAGATCGAGACCGAGCCCGGCGACCTCACCCTGCACTTCGGCGACATCATGCACAGCACCCCGCCGCCGACCGGCCCCAGCGCCGGCCGCCGCGCGCTGTACTACAAGTTCTCCGAGGAGAAGACCTTCGAGTGGGTGCCGTCCGGCTGCCACTACAACGACGCCCTCTTCCACGCCGACAAAGCCGGAAAGATCTCCGCCCGCGCCGCCACTCAATAGGTACGTGTGTCCCTCCGCGAGCATCAGCCCGGGGCTGTACGTCTCAGGCGGTGCCATCGGGTACCGGGTGCCGAGGACCGTCCTCCACTCCGGCAACTCGTCGACGACCTCCTCACCGGCACGCAACGCCCCAGGAGCGCTGAACTCGCTGCCGGGTCAGATGGTCGGGGCGCGCGAGCAGGCTGCCGGACAGAACGGAGGATGCAAGAAATGAGCGAGGTCACCCGGCTGTGGGCCCAATACGAGATCCCGGTCTGGGACGCCGTCTACTACGCCGACGGCCACGCGTTCGATCTGGACCAGGACTCGTCCGCCCCAGCGGGACTGCGAATCTCCGAGATGTTCGACGTTGTCGAGGCCCTCGACGAGGAGCCCGAGGAAACGACCGCGTTCGGCACCTTCCAGGTTGCCGACCTCGACGCGGGCCAGGGCTACTTGTGCTGCGGTGAGTGCTCGTACCACGGGTCCGCCGGATGGTTCGCACGTCTGGACGCGGCTCGGCGACTGGTGTGGGTGGTCCATCTGGGCCTGTCCAACCCGTTCAACGAGATCGAGGTCAAGGGCAACAAGGCCACCTTCCGATCGACCAACGGCCACGCGGTCGCCGTGGACATCCGAAGCCCCGAGTTTCGGCTGGTCAGCCCGACGTAGGACCCTTCCCCGAAAACCGCAGTCGGCCACCGAGGGAAGGGCGGCGCCCCAATCGGTGAACTCGTATCCTCCGTCGGCAGAAGGCCGTGCTCGGCGACGCGCTGATCTCCCCCTCCATCACGCTGCGCCTGCTCCGCAATCTCGCCTCGACCCGTACGACGCCCGTCGCCCGACGCGCCCAGCCGCTCTCGGCCCGCGAGACGGAGGTGATCCGGGCCATCGCGAGGGGTCGCACCAACCAGGAGATCGCCGCCGCCCTCTTCATCACCCTGAGCACCGTCAAGAGCCACCTGGCGACCATCCAGAACAAACTCGGCGTCCGCAACCGCGTCGAGATCGCCGCCTGGGCCTGGGAGAGCCGCCTCATGGACTCCGCCGGAGAAGGTGCCTGAGATCCTGCCGCGGTCTCGGTTCCGGTCGCATTCATCGTCGTCCAGGCCGGTTCAATCGCCTACCCGGCGACTGGAGAGGCACAGGTCGGAAGGTGGATGAACGCCGCAGGACAACGCTGCGCGGCGGGTGGCCTGCCGACAGGGCCCCATCGCTCGGAACCCTGTCGGTGGTGTCGTCACCCGGATGGCTGTCGGCGGGCGCGGCGGCTGGGCGTCTCGGGAACACTGGGCTCAGCCGGGAGCCTGATCATGGACCTAGTTCAGTGGGAGAGCGGATCATGCGGACGAACATGGTGCTCCGCAGCGTCGGCGTCGTGGTGGGTCTGGTCCTGATCGCCTGCGCGTTCGTGCTCGCGTACGTCATCACGCCGGACTATGTGGTCCGACTGCCCGACGACACCAACACCAAGCGCTCCTACACCGGCAGCTTCGGGACCCTGCTCGACGCCCAGGAGGTGGCGAAGGGCAACCTGGTGACAGCCGTCAAGCGGGACGTCCCCCTGGCCGTCGAGCGGACCGTGAAGGTCGAGGAGACCTCGGGCAACACGGCTCTGGTCAGCGACACCCGGACGACGAGCGCCGCAGGCAACCAGGTCGAGAAGACTGATTGGAAGTACGCCGTCAACCGCAAGACGCTGGAGCCGGTCACCGGCCATCCGGCGGACTGGACGGTGGTCGACGCCCAAGGCCTGACGGTGAGTTGGCCGCTCGGTGCGAAGAAGCGCACGTACACCGGCTGGCGGCCGGAGACCGGGAGCACGACGCCGCTGACGTACGTGCGTACGGCGAGCAAGTCGGGCCTGAGCACGTACGTGTACGAGGCGAAGCTGGCGCCCACCCGGATCACCGACTCCCAGGTGCTCGCCGGTCTGCCGGCGGCCGTCCCGCGGACGACCCTGGCACTGGTCGCCCAGCTGGGGACCCTTCCGGCCACGGCCAAGCAGCAACTGGCCGCGCTGCTCCCGACGTTGGGCGACCCGGTGCCGCTCTCCTACACGCTGGCGAGTGGCGACACGTTCTGGATCGAACCCGAGACCGGCATTGTGATCGACACACAGCGGTCCCAGCAGCGCGTGGCCGGGGTCGTCGATCCGAGCAGCGGCGCCTTCCTCCCACTGCTGCCGGTCTCCGACGTCTCCTACCAGCAGACCCCCAAGTCCGTGAAGGCCGCCGCGAACGACGCCCGTGACGGCCACGACGTCATCATGCTCGTCGGTACCATCGTGCCCATCGTGGTGGGCGTGGTCGGAGCGCTACTGATTGCCGCGGCGCTGCTCATCCGACGTCGTCGACCCCGCAGCACCACCGCACTCGCTGCGGATGCCTGACACCCACCAAAACGCCGTGACCTGTTCGGCAACGCACGCCGAACCGGGCTTGCCATCCGCGAGACCGGTCGGCGCAAGGGTTGCACCGGGCCGCATTCGGCGATGCGGCGACACCCGGCAGACCCTGGGCACCCCGGCCGAGCGAAGCCGATCGCCCGTGGGCCGGGGACGCCAAGGGGCGTCGTGCAGGCGGCTCTCTCGCGAACCTTGGCGTCCCGGAGCAGTTCGCCGGCGTTGAGCACCCAACCCCGCGCGAGGAAATCCTCGCGTGGTGGGGCGAAGACATCGATGAGCGTGTGCGGGCCTGCGCCCACGGCGCGGGTGGTGTGCACGACGGTCGGCGGGATCAGTGTCATCGAGGGACTACCGACCTGGACGTGCTCATCCTCGCGCCACTCACTCATCCGGGGGGTCCACGGGACCCCCAGGTGATGGGCGTGGTTCCCGACGAGGGTCACCGACATCTGCTCGAAGTCCCCGTGGGAATGCGGCGAGAGCCGTTCGGTGTCACGTGGCCCCTCGTGCACCGGAAACCAGTTCACCATCAGCGACGTCGTCCGGAAGATCCGGCCGAGGCGTCCCTCCTCGTCGGGTATGTCGCGCAAGCGATGTATCCGGATCCCGTTGCCACCGGCGGTCATGATGGGCTCCGGTAGCGGTGCGGCCCGCAGGTCGACCCCGGCGGCGTGGTTGACGGCCCGCCTCATCTGCTCGTCGCAACGTGCGGTGAACACCCGCGCCACCGTGGTCGACGACGTCGCATGCACAGCGCTGGTGCCGGCCGGTACGACGACGAGTGCAGGCTCGGACAGGGACACAGGTGCCCGGTTGTCGTGCTCCACGCCCACCACCGCGTCGTCCTGGACGAGCAGCACGTACTCGTCGGGCAGGTCGTGCTCGGCGAGGCGGTCACCCGCTTCGAGCTCGGTGATCGCGACCACGAAGTTCCGGCCGCACACCGACCACGTCCGGCTGCCACCGGCAGAGACCAGGTCCGGATCACGCTCCGAAGTCTCGTCGACGACGGAGGTTCCTACGATTGCAGCGATGGCCATCAAACCTCTCCCGTTCCTGCCGCGAGGACGACATGGGCTTCCTGCCGGGCCGGCCGGGGCGACAATCGCGAGTTTCCGAGTGCACCGATCGACCGAGCCGGAGCATCGGCGCCGTGCACCGGCCGCCGTCGGCCGTGGGCGAGGATCGTGCTACGCCAGCACGGACACCGTGCCCCGGATGCCGAACAGCGACTTCCCGTAGATCTCGGCGGCCACCTCGGGGTTGAGGACGGCGTGCCGGCTCCCGGTCTCGATGTCGCGCCAGATGCGCTGCAGTGGGTTGGCTTCGCCGAAGCTCGAAGCCCCCTGGGCCGAGCACACGATGCGGACCGCCTCACGCGCGTGGACCGCCGCCATCCCCGCGTCCATCCGCATCCGGGCCCGGGCGTCGTAATCGGGGAACACCCCGGCCCGCGCGGCCTCGTCGATGTCGGCGGCCGCGCGGTAGGCGTGCAGCTGGGCAAAGTCGGCGAGCGACGCCGCGTTCGCGGCGGCGAGTTGGATGGTGGGTGCGTCGGCCTGGGAGGCATAGCCCGTCATCGTCAACGCTCGCCGCGGGGCCTTCTCCGCAAGGAGATCGACAGCGGCCGCGGCCAGTCCGAGCTGGGGCCCGGTCAACACGAGCGCGGCGGCCGGCACGAACGGTGCCCGGTAGAGCGCCTCGTCGGTGAATGGTGTGGCGTAGCGGCCCTCGACGGCGTCGGGGACGGAGTGGAAGCGGTGCGCGGGCACGAACAGGTCCTCGCCGACGAGCGTGTTCGACGCGGTCCCGCGCATGCCCGCCACGAACCAGGTGTCCTCGATGGTCAGTTCCGACATTGGCGCGAGCACGATGCCGACGGAGTCCGAGGTGCCCTCGGCGTCCGGCCGGGTGACCCCGAGGACCGCCCAGTCGGCGTAGGCGCACCCGGAGGTCGGGGCCCAGCGCCCGCTCACCCGGTACCCGCCTTCGACAACGCGCGCGGTACCCGAGGGGGTGACGACGCCGGCGACTCGGGCGTCGGGGGTGTCGGCCCAGACGTCGTCCTGGGCTTGTGCGGGGAAGAGACCGACGAACCACGCATTGGCATTGAGCAGTGCGGTCACCCAGGCGGTGGAGCCGCAGGCACGCCCGACCTCGCGGCCGACCTCCAACAGGGTGCGGTAGTCGGTCTGCAGACCGCCGTAACGGGCGGGCTGCATCAACGACAGCAGGCCGGCTTCGGCCAGGGCGCCGATGTTCTCCGCGGGCACTCCGCGCTCGCGGTCGGCGGTGTGGAGGGCGAAGCGGCGGTCGGCGAGGTCGTGTCCCAGCACCTCTTGGGCGCGCTTGACGCGGTAGGTCACGGTCCCTCTGGCCACGTGCAGGCGTCGGGCGACATCCACGAGGCTGCGCTCGGCGCCGATGTAGTAATACAGCGTGAACAGCTCGCGGGAGATCGCCGTGACCTCATCGACCGCCACCTCCGGGTCGACCAGCTCGGGTAGGCGCGCAGCGTCTCCCGAGCGCTCGCGTCAGGGCTGACATCAGGCGAACCACGGTGGAGATACCACCTCCGGAACCGACGCCCGCGCTCGCCGCGCGGGGTGGGCGCGGCGTCGTCGTTGGGCAGGCTCGTCAAGCCGACCGTGAACGTCAACCGGCGGCAAGGGCTTTGCCGGCGGTGGTGGCGGCCTCGTGGGCGGCCTTCTTCAGCTGGGCGCCGAGTTCGGCGAACCGGTCGAGCTCGGGCTTGATGCCGACGAGGGTGAATTCACGCTCGACGACGGTGAGGTCTGCGCCCCAGGCGTCGGTGAGGACGCGGCGCAGGAACGGGGTGCTGTGGTCCCAGCCCTCCTTCGGGGTGCCCTTGGAGTAGTTGCCGCCACGGGTGGTCAGCAGGACGACCGGCTTGCCCTCGAGGATGCGGTCACCGGAGTTGCCCCCGGCGACGACGGCCCCGGCGATGACCAGGTCGATCCAGTTCTTCACGTGGGCGGACACACCCCAGTTGTAGAGGGGGAACGCGAGGACGACGGCGTCGGCCGAGACCAGTTCGTCGTAGAGCTCCTCGGCCAGGGCACCGGCCGCCTTCTGGGCGTCGCTGCGCTGGTCCTCGGGTGTGTTGTGCGCGGCGTCCACGGTGATCGCCCACGCGTCCGGGGGCAGCGGGTCGGTACCCAGATGGCGGGTCACGACCTTCTCGTCCGGGCGCTCGGCGGCCCACTCGGCCAGGACCAGGTCCGCCAGCTCTTGGCTGGCCGAGATCGGGCCGAGGATGCTCGCGTCGATACGCAAGAGGGTCATGGGGAAACTCCCTGGAGCTCGTCCTGTCGTGAGCGCACACAGACCTCCCGGCCCGGCACGAGTCGCGGATTGAACGTTCAACCCGCAGCTCAATGATGCCACGATTGAGTTGAAGGTTCAATCCACTAGGGTGGAGGCGTGAGTGACGACGCACCCTGGCTGACCCGGCCGCAGCTCTACGCATGGATGCAACTGACAGGCGCGATCACGCAGCTGCCTGCGGTGATCGACACCCAGCTGCGCCGCGACTCGGGCTTGAACTTCTTCGAGTATTCGATCCTGGCCGGCCTGTCCGGCGCCCCGCACCGGGCGATGCAGATGGCCACGCTGGCGCAGATGGCCAACGGCTCCCAGTCGCGCCTGTCACACGCGGTCAGCCGACTCGAGAAAGCCGGCTGGGTCGAGCGGCGCAACTGCTCGGAGGGCTCCCGCTCGGTCGAGGCCGTCCTCACCGACGCCGGCTACGAGAAGATCGTCGAGGCCGCTCCGTTCCATGTGCGCGAGGTCCGGCGCATGGTCGTCGACGCCCTGACCGACGAGGAACTGGCCCAGTTGCGCAACGCCCTGCGCAAGATCCTGCTGGTGGCCTCGCCCGAGACGGTCCGGTTCCTCGACGAGACTTTCGCCGAAAGCGCGCACGTCCCACCGGAGTGAGGCGGGTGAGCCCACGGACGTCGTTCGGAGCGCCCCGACCGCCATGCGATCGGGGCGTTCGTCGTCATCGGGTCCTGGAGGCCGGGAGGGGTGTCGGTCCCGGGGCGGATGGGTCAGAGGTCCAGGACGAGGCGCGGGGAGCGGGCTCGGGATACGCAGGTCGCCTGCGGGTCGGTGTTACGGGATGCGCCATTGCTGGTATTTGTTCCCGGGTGTGCAGTCGACGACCGACAGCGGCTTGCCCGAGCCGTTGTTGGTCAGGCAGTTCTGGCCCGCGTAGTCCTTGATGTAGACCGCGCCCGAGGTGGGAGCTTCGACCAGTCTCCAGTTGGTGGAGTAGGTGTATCCGACGGCGAGTTCGGGGCGGGCGGAATTCCCGTACGGCTGGCCTATTGCCGGGCCGCTCAAACTGCAGGTGTGGAAGGTGTCCCAGGTGGAGACCGAGTGCACCCAGCCGTACTGGGAGTTGCCGTCCATGATCAGTCCCTTGCCCTGGGTGGGGCTGTCGGCGGCGAGGCCGATCCTGCGTCCGTCGGCGACGCTGGTAATGGCGCCCCAGCGGTCGCCGCCGCAACCCTGCGGGGTGTTCTGGGCCGGGGGTGGGGTGGACGCGGGCGGCTTCGATTGTGTGCCGCCGCTGCCGCCGCCGGGTGAGCCGCCTGCCCCAGCGGACGCGGAGCCGTTCGCGCCACCACCGTTCGCGCCACCGGCGTTGGTACCGCCGGGAGGGGGAACCGGGCCGCCCGCGCTGCCGCCGACTTGGGCGGTGCCGGGGGATTGGCTTGCGCCGGCGTTCGTGCTCGGGGTGCCCGTGGCGGCTGTCGGAGGGGGCGCCGAGCCCAGGCCCGGATCGGCCGATGCGGCTGAGGGGGTCCACCTCTCGGTTGCGGTCGGTTGTGCGTTCGGTGCGTTGCGGTCCGCATCGGATCGGCCGGTGGGGGGCTGCACGAACACGACCGTGGCGACGACTCCGGCTATGACGCCCAGAACCAGTAAGACGGCGGCTATGCCGTGCCGCTTCCAGGCGCGAGTGCTCGCGGGCGGTGGTGTTGTGTCGCGCGGAACGGAGGTCGACTCCGGCGGGGTCGAGGAGGGCGCGGGGACGGCGACGGGAACTGCCGCGGAAGCAGTAGCGGATCCGGGCGCGGCGGCAGAAGCGGGAGCGGAAGCAGGTACGGCGGCGGGCGGCGGAGCGTCCGTAGCGACTGACGCGGCGGCCGGGGCCGATGCCTCGGGCGCGCCGGGAACGTGGTCGGCTGCGGATTCCGACACCGACCCGCCCGGTGCCGCCGCCTTGTCGAGGTCGGCTCCGCCCGAAGCCGGATCGAGGCCACCCGCGCTGCCTGCTGCTGCGCCTACGCCGGCCGCGTCGCTCGCTACCGCGTCACCGGCGTCCGCGTCGGCGTCCGCGTCGGCGTCGACCGCACCCGTGCCATCGGAAGCGACACAGCCCGAGACCGCAACCCCGGCGTCGGCGCCGAGGTCGGCCCCGGCACACCCGTCGGCCGCCCCCGCCGTACCCGAATTCGCCTCACCCGCCCCCGCGTCCCCGCCCACCGCGCCCGCGACGGCAACCGCCGTCACCGCGGTCACCGCGGTCTCCGGCGTACCCGCCACCGCCCCGCGCGCCGCCGCGCGAGCCACGTCCGCCATCTCGGCCGCGTCGGCGTAGCGGTCTTCCGGCTCCTTCGCCAGCGCCTTCGCCACCAAGGCGCGGACCGCCTCGGGGAAGTCCGCCGGGAGTTCGGGCGCCGGCTCCCGAATGTGCTTGAGCAGCACCTCGAATACCGCGTCACCGGCGAACAACGCTTCCCCGGTCAGGAGTTCGTAGCACAGCACGCCGATCGCGTACTGGTCGGAAGCCGGCACCGCGCCGCTGCCGCGGGCCTGCTCCGGGGCGATGTACCGAGCCGTCCCGAGCACCGCGTGTGAAGCGGTGAGCTTGGTCTCGGCCGTGGAGTGGGCGATGCCGAAGTCGGTGACGGTCACCCGGTCGTCGGTGCCGATCATCAGGTTCGACGGCTTGACGTCGCGGTGCACGATGCCCCGCAGATGTGCCGCGTGCAGCGCGTCCAACGCCTGGGCGACGATGCCGAGCGCCCGGCCGGTGGGCATGGCCGCGCCGTCGCCATCGTCTTCACCGTCCGCCATGACCGCGTCCAACGGCCGTCCGGCGACGAGTTCCATCACGATGTACGCGACGCGCGGCTCCGACCCGCTCTCGCCGTAGTCGTGCACGTCGACGATGCCGGGGTGGTCGAGCGCGGCGAGCACCTTGGCCTCGCGCCGGAAGCGCTCGGCGAATTTGACGTCGGCCAGCAGCGCGGGCAACAGGATCTTGACCGCGACCTGCCGTTCGAGTACGCCGTCGTCCGCGCGCCACACCTCGCCCATGGCGCCGCCGCCCAGCCGCTCGGCCAGCGTGTACCGGCCGCCCAGCACCGTGCCCAAACCCCACATGCCCCGCTCCCCCGTAGGCTCCCGAGTTTCCGCCCGTCGGCGACGTGCGCTCCGCCGAGGGCGTCGGGGCGCCAAGGCCCCGAACTACCCGTGGCAGGCGATCATTTCATCGCACGGTACCGACCGAGTCCGCCGGGAGTCCCTCACCCGCTCGGCCCGCTTGCCGATACCGAACCCCGAACGGGTTCCGCGGCCCCGAACCCGCGCCGAAACCGCGTCGGCCAGTCCCCGACTCGGCGGTTTGCATCGGGATCACCAGGGTCGACATCCACGTCGCAGCAGCCGGTCACGCGGGCCCAAGCCAAACCCCGAGCCCGAGCCCGATCGCAAGCCCAAGCCCTCGATCGCCCCCGCGCCCCCTCCCCGAAACGCTCAGGTCGTCGTGGTGCGGAGCCAGGTCAACACCGCCAAAACTCGGCGGTGGGCGTCAGGGGACGGCGGGAGGGTCAGTTTTTCGAAGATGGCCGAGATGTGCTTCTCGACGGTGCCCGGGGTCAGCGACAGGATCCGGCCGATGGCGCTGTTGCGGTGGCCCTCGGCCATCAGACCGAGGACTTGGCGTTCGCGTGGGGTCAGGGCGGCCAGCGGGTCGTGGCGGTGGCGGTGGGTGAACAGGGCGGAGACGACTTCCGAGTCGAGGACGGTGCCGCCGGCCGCGACTCGGGTCAGGGCGTCGGAGAGGTCGTCCAGGCGCGAGACGCGGTCCTTGAGCAGGTAGCCGACACCACCGCCGTCGGCGAGCAGATCCTCCGCGTAGGCCTCCTCCACGTACTGGGACAGGACCAGGATGGCGGTGCCGGGTACTTCGCGGCGGATCCGCAGGGCCGCGCGCAGGCCCTCGTCGGTGAAGGTCGGCGGCATCCTGCGTCGACCACGGCGACATCCGGGCGATGCGCGGTAACCGCCTCGACCAGCGCGGGACCGTCGCCGACCGCCGCCACCACCTCGGCGCCGATCTCCTCGAGCAACCGCACCAGGCCCTCCCGCAACAGCAGCGAGTCCTCGGCCAACACCACCCGCATCAATGCTCCCCCACACCGCCCAACGGAACCTCGGCGGTGAGCGTGGTCGGCCCGCCCACCGGGCTGTCCACGTCCAGCCTGCCCTCGACCGCGGCCAGCCGATCGATCAGGCCGGCCAGACCGTGCCCCTTGCCGGGATGCGCCCCGCCGCACCCGTCGTCCCATACCCGTACGAACAGCGCCCGTTCGTCCACGCTCACGGACACCGTGCAGTGCTCGGCCCGGGCGTGCTTGGCGACGTTGGTCAGTGCCTCGGCGACCACGAAGTACGCCGTGTTCTCCACCGCCGCGGCGAACCGTCGCCCACGAGGCAGATCGGTGGTCGGCTCGACCGGGATCGGACGACGCGCCGCCGCCGCGGTCAGCGCCGGGGCCAGGCCCCGGTCGGCCAGGATCGGCGGGGCGATCCCCCGGGAGAGGGCGCGCAGTTCGGACAACGCCTCGTGGCTCTGCGAGATCATCTCGGCCACCAGCGGCCTCGCCCGATCCGGATCGTCGTCCAGCCGACGCGCCACCGTCTCCAGGTCCATGGTCAGCCGTACCAGCCGCTGCTGTGGACCGTCGTGCAGATCCCGTTCCAGCCGGCGCAGCGTCTGCGCCTCGGCCGCGACCGCGCTGCGCCCCCATACCGATCGACCGCCCGCAAGCCCGCCACGAGGGCCGAACCGGTCGAACGGCCAAGCCGATACGCCCCCGGACGTGTTCTTCTCAACAGGTCGCCGCCTCGATCGACCGGCGCGGCGATCGGCGCCCCGGCCGATCGGCGCTCAACCGATCGCCGCCTCAAGCGGTCGGCTTGATGTTCTGGTTGGCGTGGAAGAGGTTGTGCGGGTCGTACCTGTATTTGATCCCGCCGAGCCGGTCGTAGTGGTCGCGGTAGGTGGCCTCCACCCGATCACGGCTCTCGTCGGCGCCGATGAAGTTGACGTAGGCGCCGCCCATCGAGTGCGGGTGCAGGTCCTGCCAGTAGTCGACGCACCATTGCCGGATGGCCCGGGCGTTGGCCGGGTCCGGGTCGATGCCGCCGATCACGCCGGACCACATGGCGTCCCGGTAACCCCACGCGGTGTCCTGCGCGTCGACCCGATGCGCGGCCCCGTCGACCGGATAGAGGTGCATCGTGGACAGGTCCGTGGGCAGGTTCTCCGCGTACTTGGCGTGTACGTCGATCGCGTCGTCCGGGATCGCGTCGAAGAAGTCGCCGCGCCAGTACCACTGCAAGCCGGTGGGGATCAGTTCGTCGAACATGGTCTGCAGCACGGGATAGGGCATCGGCGCGGTGAAGTGGAAGGCCGGCGGGCCCGGTTCGCGCACCACCGCGAGGATGTTCTCGGCGGTCTCCGGGTCCCCGGTCCAGCACCATACGACGCCGCACATCTTCCGGCCGTGGATCTCCTCCGGGAACGGCGGACCCGGCGGGACCGTGAGCGCCGCGAAGAACCCGTTCAGGTCCTCGGGCGCCTGTGGCAGGAACTCGCGGTACCACCGCAGCACCTCGCGGGTCTGCGCGACCGGCCACAGGGTGACCCCGGCGATCACGGTGCCCACCGGGTGGAGCCGGAAGCGGAACGAGGTGACCACGCCGAAGTTGCCGCCACCGCCGCGCAGGGCCCAGAACAGGTCCGGGTGCTCGGACTCGCTCGCGGTGACGAAGCTGCCGTCCGCCAACACCACGTCCGCGGCCACCAGACTGTCCACCGTCAGGCCGTACTTGCGGGTGAGGTGACCGTGCCCGCCGCCGAGGGTGAGGCCCCCGACACCGGTCGTGGACATGATTCCGGCGGGTACGCCCAAGCCGAAGGCGTGCGTGGCGTGGTCGAGGTCGGCGAGCAGGCTGCCGCCGCCGACCCGGGCCGTGCGGGCGACGGGATCCACGCGTACCCAGCGCATCGGCGCCAGATCCAGGGTGACCGCGTCGTCGACCACACACAGGCCCGGGCCGCTGTGTCCGCCGCCGCGGACCGCGAATTCGAGGTCGTGCTCGCGGACGAAGTCGATCGCGGCCATCACATCCCCCGCGTCCGCACACCGCACGAAGGCGGCCGGCCGTCGATCGATCATCGCGTTGTAGATCCGGCGTGCCGGGTCGTAGTCGGGATCCTGCGGTCCGATGACCGGGCCGCGCAGCGCGCCGCGCATGTCTTCGAGGATATTGCCGTCCATGACCATCTCCCTGACGGGACGCGGACCGCAAACCCGCTCGGCCTTCCCGCCGGCCGACCCTCGGTAAGCAATCGTGCGCCGATGCCCCGGCGCCGCCCGTGGCTTGCAGGTCACCGGACGCCGCAGGGCTTTCCCATCCAGCCTCTCGCCGAGTGCGCGACGCTGCAATTCCGCACCACGCTGTCCGCACCACGCTCCGGGGCGTCATCGGTCGGCCGGTGAACGTGGCCGGCCGCCGTACGCGGGGGTGCACGTCGCCCGGGGGCAGCGCTCGGCTCCGGCACCCATTGCCGCATGTGGCCAGGCTGCCCCAGCCCCGGCGCCACCGACCCGACCACCGTGGCCGGCCTCACCGAGGCCCTGCCCGTCCCGCTGAACGTACTGGTCGGCCCCGGCGCCCCCACCGTCGCCGATCTCGGCAAGCTCGGCGTGGCCCGGGACAGCCTCGGCTCCGCGATCGCCGAGGCCGTACGCCGTGGTGCGCCGCTCGGCCCGGGAAATGTTCGAGACCGGCACGTACACCACGCTCACCGACGCGATCCCCTATGGCGACCCGAACGCCCTCCCGACCCGGTGACCGCATCCGCCCCCTCGGCGCCCCGGCCCGCCGGCGGCCTTTCCGAACAGGCAAACCTCTTCGCTTCAGTGCACCGTCGTCGAGGTTGCCGACGCCCAGGTCCACTACACCGTCTCCGGCACCGGTTCCGGTCCCGCGCTCCTGCTCGTGCACGGCACCGGATCCGTGGGCGCGCCGGTGAACTGGGGCTCGACCGTTCCCCTGTTCGACCACGAGCGGGTGGTCATCGCACCCGACCTGTCCGGGACCGACGCCACCCCCGACGACGGCGGCGAGCTCACCGTCGAGATCCTGGCCGGCCAGGTGATCGCGGTGATCGAGGACGCCGGCCTGGGCGCGGTGGACCTGCTCGGCTTCTCGATGGGTTCGACCGTGGTCGCGGCCGTCGCCGCGCTGCGCCCGGATCTGGTCCGCCGACTGGTCCTGGTCGCCGGGTGGGCGCACGTGGACAGCGACGAATACCTGCGCAACCTGTTCACCGTGTGGCAGCGGCTGGGTCGCACGGACGCCGAGTCGTTCTCCCGCAACGTGACGATGACCGGCTTCAGCCGGGGTTTCCTGAACTCGATCGGTCGCGACGCCGTTGAGGCGATGCTGGCGAACATGCCGCCCACACCGGGCACCCTGCGGCACGTGGACTACAACCTCACCGCCGACCTGCGCCCGCTGCTGCCCGGAATCCGGGCCCGCACGCTGGTCGTCGGCTGCACGCAGGACGCCACCATCCCGGTGGAGCACAGCCGTGCGCTGCACGGCGCGATCGCAGGCAGCACGTACGCGGAGATCGACTCCGGACACGTGGTGATGTTCGAGAAGCAGGAGGAGTTCGTGGAGAAGGTGCGCGAGTTCATCGTCGCCGCGTGAGCCGCGAGTCCGCTCGCCGCCGCCCCAGCCGGTTCACCACTGCGCTCGGGCCGGGCGTACGGCGGCCCGACCACCCGATCGGGCGGCGGGAAGCGACATCGGCTTCCCGCCCGTCCCGCCGCCGGCCGATCGCGGGAAAACCCCCTGACCCCGGGTCCCACCGCGGCACACAATGTGAATCCGGCGGACCGGGCGAGGGGGATGGGGGCGGGGCGTGGGCAACGCGGTGCGGGATCTGCTGTGGCACACCGGCCCCGAGGTCGGCGCCGAACTGATCGTCCGCCGCCGGCTCGGCGAACGCCCCGACGTGAGCGCATCGTTGGCCCGGGCCTCGGCCGAGCGGGACCCATCGGGCGGCAGCTTCGGTCGACACCACGACGTGGCCCTCGCCGCGCCCGGCCGCGCCCACCCGTACCGGCCCAACCTGATCGACCTGCTCGAAAGCGGCGCGTTGACCGTCGAGCGCTTCCTCGCCGAGGCACCCGCCGTCCAGGTGCTCGACGCCGCACCCCGCCGGCCCCGCCTGGCCCGGCCGGTGGCCAGGATCCTGCGCGAACACCTGGGCGCCGACACCCGGGGGTGGGTGGTCGCCGCGCATCTCGCCCAGGGCGGCGCCGGCATGGGCCTGACCGAGCCGGCCGCGACCGCCGCGGCGGCGGCCGGCAGTGCCCCGGGCCGGTCGAGCCGCTGTCGGTCGGCACTGGGATCATCGAACGACACCGAGGGGAGGTGACGGACGTGGCGTACGGCGAACGTGCCCCGCAGGCGCCGATCGTGAGCCTGACCGACCGTCGGGCGCTGGAGGCCTGGCGACCGGCCGACGACGAGGTGATCGCGCGGGCCCGCAAACTCAAGGAAGAGGCGCTGCTCGACTTCGGCATGGAACTGTCGGTCATCGCCTCGTGGTTGTACACCAAGTGCCACCACCACATCCCGACCACCGCGATCGACACCGCGGCCGTGATGGCCTCCGGCGACGGCACCTGCCTACTGCTGTACAACCCGCAGTTCTTCTGCGATCTGGGCCTGGACGGCGTGAAGTTCGTGCTCTTCCACGAGGCCCGGCACCTGATCCAGCGACACCTGTTCACCGAGACCGAGCTGCGCGCCGACCCGGTGTTCACGCTGGCCGCCGAGGTGACCATCAACCACGTCGCGATGGCCCGCCTGGGCCGCAGCACGCTGCCGATCCTGCGCCGGGTCGACCCGGACAGCGGAACCCTGATCGAGGACCCCACCGGCATCGACCCGCGGCTGATCCACCGCACCTACGTCCAGGACCTCACCGAGCAGGGCCTGGCGGCACTGTCCTACGACGACTTCGTGGACACCGACGCGACCGTCTACGCCGAGCTCAAGCGCATGAAGAACCCGCCGGTGCCGCCCCCGCTGTGCGTGCACGTGATCCTGGGCGACGGCACCGGCGTCAACGACGGCATGGACGGCGAGACCGTCGGCCGGGTGGCCTCCGAGGTGCTGCGCAGCGTCCTGCTCGCCGCGCGCCGGGGCGAACGGCTGGCCCGACAGGAGCTGCTCGACCTGCTCGCGCGCACCGACGGCGCCACCGACCGCACCTCCAAGCTGTGGGGCGACCTGGGCGCGGGTTTCCTGCGCGGCGAGACCCAGCGCACCCGCCGGGTCGAGTGGTGGCAGCAATGGCTGGTGGACGTGCTCGCGTCCAAGCTGCGCGAGGGCGAGCGCCTGGTCTACCCGAAGAAACGCGGCGCACTGCTGGCCGCGCTGGGCCACGACCCGATGCTCGCCCGGCGCGGCCTGGAGCGCACCAAGGTCGTGGTGATCGCCTACGACACCTCGGGGTCGATGCCCGACCAGGTGGTGGACTGGCTGACCGAGCTGGTCGGCAAGGCCGACGGCGTCGAGACGCACTGGCTCAGCTTCGACGGCACCGTGATGCCGTTCAAGCCGGGCGAACGAGTGCTGGGCGGCGGCGGTACGAACTTCCAGAACGTGGCCGACTACGTCGAGGGCCGACTGGAGATCGAGGGGTCGGGCCGCTTCGACGAATCGGTCGACGCGGTGGTGATGCTCACCGACGGCTACGCGCCGGCGATCACCCCCGCCGACCCGGACAAGTGGATTTGGCTGATCACCCAGGGCGGGGACGACTGGCCGGAGCGGCACAACCCGCCGATGGACTGCCATCGCGTCGTCACCGGCGACCACTGATCGGGGCCCGTCCATGCCGACGCGCCTCGCCGAAGAGCTTTCCGCAGCACGCCGTGCGCAGCACCCGGAAGGAACCATGACGATCACCGCTGACACCACGCGCGCCGGCCGCCCCGCGTCCGAGCCCAAGTGGAAGGCCACCGCCACCTACCCCGAACGTCCCAAGGGCTGGAAGGGCGTGTCGAAGCTGGAGGAGTTCATCGACGCGATGATCGACCTCGGCCAGACCGGCCAGATCTTCGGCGAGCACGGCATCGGCAAGACGGCGACGTTCTTCAGCCACATCCCGGACCGGCACGAGGACACGGTCCTGGTCTTCGTACCCGCCGCCAACCTCACCCCGGACGATCTGCTGATCAACGCGCCCGTCCGGGACACGCGCACCGGCGAGCTGGTGCTGCGTCAGCTGATCATGCGTCAACTGCGGCCCGGGAAACGGTTCGTGCTGCTGATCGACGACGCGTTGCAGGCGGGAGAGACGATCCAGTCGCAACTGATGCAGATCGCCTGCAACTGGACGCTCGGCGAGCACGACCTGCGCGAACTGGGCTGCGTGGGCGTCTTTCTCACCGACAACGAATCGCTGGCCGAGACCGCGACCCGGCGCACCGACCTGGCCATCCTGGACCGGATGGTCACGGTCAAGATCACCGCGACCGACACCGCGTGGCGGTACAAGCTCGCCGAGCGCTTCGCCGGCACCGACCTGACCCCGGTCTTCCAGGTCTGGACGAGCCTGTCCCCGGCGCTGCGCCAACTGGTGTCCCCGCGCACCCTGGAGCACGTGATCGACTGCGCGCTGGCCGGCTTCCCGCTGGTGTGGGGGCTGCCGCTGGTCAACGGCGACCGGCTCGCGCTGACCGAGACCAAGAAGGACGGCTCCCCCGGCCCGGACCGCACCGACGAGGTGCTCGACCGGATCGCCGCAGGCCTGAACGTGCGCAACCCCGACCAGACGCCGGACTCGGTGCGCCGGATCGTCCGCGAGGCGATCCACCGCCGCTGGTCGGTGCTGATCCAGGGCCCGCCCGGCTGCGGCAAGACCGAGGTGGTGCGGGAGGTGGTGCGCGCCGAACTGGGTCGCGAACCGATCTACTTCTCGCTGCCGGTGACCAACGTCGAGGACCTGTGCGCACCGGTGCCCACCCCGGACGGCTCGCTGGAGAACCTGCTCGCCGCCAAGTTCACCGATCCCGGCGCCAAGGTGATCGTCTGGGACGAGTACAACCGGCCCAAGGACAAGTCGACCTTCGCCAAGCTGATGGAGGTCACCCAGGAGTGGTCCATCGCGGGCCGCCCGATTCCCGGCCTGCGCGCCCAGATCGCGCTGCAGAACCCGCCGTACCACCTCGGCCGCAAGATGCTCGTCTCGCGCAACAACATCGCGCAGGCAACCCGCTTCACCGCGTCGCTGACCATCCGTCCCGAGGACATCCCCGCCAACGAGTGGTTGATCAGCACCTACGGCCCGGTCGCCGAGACGGTGCTGGAGTGGTGGAAGAACGACATCGACGACGAGGGCCGCGACTGGATCACCAAGCGCACCCTGGAGCGGCTGATCAAGCTGCACAAGCGCGAACTGCCGCTGGAGATGGCCAAGGTCTACCTCGGCGACGGCGAGTACGCGCCGGTGCCGCTGAACGCGCTGGAGGCCCGGTTCGCGGAGAACCCGGCCACCGGCCTCGGCGACATCTCGGCCAATCTGGCCGAGTGGGTGCGCCGGCTGGAGGCCGCCAACGAGGAATCGGGCGAGGGCACCGACGACACCGACATCGTGCACCAGGTGCTGGCCAACGCCGAGTTGTCGCAGCTGCGTGAACACCTGGACACCGTGGCGCAATTGCTTGCCGGCCTGCCGCCGAAGCTGCGCTCCAGCTACCTGGTCGGCCAATCCGTGGACAAGCAGCGGTTCTGGATCGAGGCGTTCGCGAAGATGCCGAGGGAGTAGGCCGAGGAAGCAGGCCAAGGCCGGTGTCCGAAGGCGTGGCCGTCGGCGTCGGCCCGCCCGTCGCCCCGCCACCGTTGTTCTCCAGCGTGATCAGCGCGCGCAGGATCACCCCGGCGGTGGCCGCAGACAAAGCGCCGATGCCCTTGAGTTCGGCCTTGCCCTGATCGTCCGTCAGGTACTGGATCACCGCGCGCAGGTCCTTGAGGTCGACCAGTTCCAGCCCGCGCTCGTCGGCGAAGTGGAAGATCAGGCCGAGCGAGGACTCCTGCGTCTCGTTCAGGTCCAGCACCTTGGCCAGCAGGGTCGGCCCGAAGTCGGTGATCGTGGCCCGGATCGGCACACCCGGCCCGATCCCGCCGAGCGCGTGGAACTCGGCCGGACAGCCGACCGGTTGCCATTCCTGCCCTACCTCGGCCGCACGCGCGGCGACCCGGTCGCCAAGAACGCCGGGTGCGGAGACGCCGGACAGATCGCCCTTGACGTCGGCGAGGAAGACCGGCACGCCCTGCGCGGACAACTGCTCCGCGATCAGTTGCAGCGTCTTGGTCTTGCCGGTGCCGGTCGCGCCCGCGACCAGGCCGTGCCGATTGAGCACCGCGAGCGGAACGCGCACCCGCGCCCGGGGATGCGCGACGCCCTCGACCACGGCCGCGCCCAGTTCGAGCGCGGGCCCGGTGAAGGCGTATCCGGCCGTGATGGCCGCGATCGTGTCGTCCTGCTCGCTCATTCGCTCCTCCGCTCGCCGAAATGCGGAAGACGAATACACCGATAGGACAAGAAATATCCCGATTGCCCCGGCGGATCGGCCATCCGAGCCGGCTTGATCCACACCCCCGCTCCCTCGCATCGGCGCCGAGTGGGGGTTAGGCGACCGCGATCCCGGTAGGCTGAGCCTGTGATCTTCAAGCGGATCGGTGACGGCAAACCGTACCCGGACCACGGGAGGTCGGGTGCCCGGCAATGGGCCGACATCGCCCCGCGGCCCGTGCGTCTGGACCAACTCATCACGACGAAGCGGCAACTCGACCTCGACACGCTGCTCGCCGAGGACTCGACCTTCTACGGCGACCTCTTCGCGCACGTCGTGAAATGGCAGGGTGCGCTCTATCTGGAGGACGGCCTGCATCGCGCGGTTCGGGCCGCGCTCCAACAGCGCCAAGTGCTGCACGCGCGCGTGCTCGAACTCGGCTGAGCACGCAACCCCGGCGGCCCGATCAGGTGGTCGTCTCGCGTACGGCCGTGCCCAGATACGCAAGGTGCCGCGTCGGCGCTAACCTCGACTCCATGGCGACCGGGATCACGGCCATGCCGTGCAGGAGGAGGACGGGGGCACACCGATGAGCATGCTCACTCCCCGCGGCATGGGAGGCCAGTACAAGATCACTGGCAAGCTGTATCCGCGGATGACGCGGCGCAGGCGGCGCATGCCCGTCGTCATCGCGATCGTGGTCGGCCTGGTCGTACTGGCCACCGCGGGCTGGGGCGTGTACCACTTCACGTCCGACGACGGCGGCGACAAGGCCGCCGCGTGCCCCTCGCCGACGGCCTCGGCCTCGCCGGCCACCCCGCCCGTGGCGCTGCCCGAGCCCAAGACGATCACGGTGAACGTCTACAACGCGACCAAGCGCACCGGCCTGGCCAAGACCGTCGGCGACGCCCTCAAGGCGCGCGGCTTCCTCATCGGCAAGGTGACCAACGATCCGCTGAACCAGCCGATCGCGGCCACCGCCGAGATCCGGCACGGCTTCCCCGGCACCACCCCGGCGAAGGTGGTCGCGGCCCAGGTGGCGGCGAGCACCGGCAAGGAAGACCAGCGCACCGACGGCTCGGTCGACCTGGTGATCGGCGACGGCTGGACCGACCTGGCCACCCCGGAGCAGGCCGCCGCGATCCTGTCCCCGCCGCCCCCGCCGGCCCCGAGCCGCCCCCCGGGCTGCTGACCCGCCGCACGCACCCCACCCGCTGCCGCCCCCGCACCCCGCGGAGGCGGCAGCGGCACATCGGGCCCCGCCGCACGCTGCCGGACGGGCCCGGGCCGACTCCCGGGGCGGTGTCGGGTCTGCGTCGGGGCCGGTGTCGATCAGCCGTTGCCGGGTTTGCCGAACTCTTCGATCAGCACGGGATACTGCTCCCCGCCGTGTCCGGCGGCGATCGAACGGTCGGCCATCGCCTTGATCAACCTCGGCAGTTCGGCGTTGACCCCCAACGCCTCGCTCTCCTCGATCAGGTGTGCCATCGCCCGCGCGTCGGTCTCCAGGGCCGACACCTCGGCCGGGAAGGAGCCGCGGTCGATCTGCTCGGCGTACCCGGGCAACCATTCGGCCACTCCGACGGCGATCTGCCGCGCGAACGACGCGTACGTCGCGGCGTCGACCCCGGCCGTCCGGACCAGGGCGGTGCCCTGGAGCCAGGCGTTCAGGACGCTCCACATCATGGCCAGGCCGGCCACGTCGTACAGGGACGCCAGCCCATGGTCCGCACCGAGGTAACCGACGGTCCCGAGCGCCTCAAGCGTCGACCGGTGTGCCTCGAAGTCCGACTGCGGCCCGCTCTGCAGAATCACCGCGTCGGCCGTCCCGATCCCCGACGGGATGGCCATGATGGCGCCGTCCAGGTAGCGGGCGCCGCGCTGCTCGGCCCATCGGGCGGCTTCCCGGGCCTGGGCCGAGTCGCCCGACGTGAGGTTGATCAACATCTTGCCGGCCGGCTCGACGGCGCTCGCGCCGAGCAGCTCGTACATGGCCGGGTAGTCGGTGACGCAGACGATCACCAGGGAACCCGCGTCGAGCGCGTCGCCGACCGTCGGCGCCATCCGGGCGCCCTCGGCCACCAATGTGTCGGCCTTGGAGGTCGTACGGTTCCACACGGTCGTGGGATGCCCGGCCCTCAGGAACGCGCCGGCGAGTGCCCGGCCCATCAGTCCGAGTCCGATGACGGTCACGGGAGTAGCGGTTTCGTTGTTCATGGCAGCATCGTCAACGTTGATACCGGTGCGAAGGTCAAGTGAGGTTTCGATGCGAATCGGGGAACTGAGCCGCCGAACGGGCGTCAACGCCCATCAGTTGCGCTACTACGAGGCCCAGGGTCTGCTGGAGGCGGACCGCCGCGCAAACGGCTATCGCGAGTACGACGAGAACGCGGTGCTGCGGGTGAAGCAGATCCGCCACCTGCTCGGTGCCGGCTTGTCCTCCGAGGACATCGCGTACTTGCTGCCCTGCGCGGTCGGAGAGGCCCCGGAGCTGCCCGGGTGTCCCGAGTTGCTGACCGCGATGCGCTCGCGGCTGCGGCGACTGGAGGATCAGCTGGACAGACTCGCCCGATCCCGCGACGCTCTCACCGCCTACATCGACGCGGCCGAGCAAACGGGCAGCGAGAGCTACCCACCCTTCGACGATGCCACCCTGGAGCCCGTCCCCGCCTGAGTAACCGGTGTAAGGCCACAACGACGAAGGACCCGACCGCACGCGGTCGGGTCCTTCGTATGTCCTGCTCAAGAGCGGTAGCGGTGGGATTTGAACCCACGGATAGCTTGCACCATCACACGCTTTCGAGGCGTGCTCCTTAGGCCACTCGGACACGCTACCGAGAGAGAGCTTACCGGATGCCGGGGTGTGCTTCGTAACCGGTTTCCGGGGGGCGGGTATGGGTGAAGAAGTCGCGCAGGACGGCGGTGCACTGCGCCGCCGCGACGCCGCCGACCACCTCGGGGCGGTGGTTGAGGCCCCGGTCGCGCAGCACGTCCCACAGCGAGCCGGCGGCGCCGGCCTTGGGGTCCCACGCGCCGAAGACCACCCGGTCCACCCGGGCCAGCACGATGGCGCCCGCGCACATCGTGCAGGGCTCCAGGGTGACCACCAGGGTGCATCCGGACAGGCGCCACTCCCCGACGGCCTTGGCGGCCTCGCGCAGGGCGAGGATCTCCGCGTGCGCCGTCGGGTCGCCGTGCGCCTCGCGCTCGTTGCGGCCGCGGCCGAGCACCGCGCCGTCCGGGCCGAGCACCACGCACCCCACCGGCACATCCCCGGTGTCGACCGCCAGGGCCGCCTCGGCCAAGGCCAGCCGCATGGCCGGCTCGTACCGACGCAGTGCGGGGTCGAACCGGGGCTCGGGCACCGGCGGGGGCATCGTGCTCAGCGGACCGTCTCCAACTCGTCCGCGCAGCCCAGGCGTTCCGCTATCACCGCGATGGCGTCCGCCGGCAGACCCGCCTCGCCCGCGAGGTCGGCAAGCAGTTGAGCCGACACCCCCAGGTCCACGAGCACCGTCTCGTCGCCGGCGGGGCCGGGCGGCAGCACGGCCTCGTCGTCCTCCTCCAGGCCGTCCAGCACGTCGGCCGTCAGCAACGCGTCCGCGTAGGCGCTACGGGACACCGCGGCCACGTCGGAGACGTAGATGCGCGGATCCTCCTCACCGTCCACTCGGACGACCGCGAACCAGGTGTCCTCCTGTTCGACGAACAAAAGCACCGGCTCGTCGTCCACCGCCGCCGACCGTGCCAGCGCGGTCATCCCCGCCGAGTCCTCGACGTCGTCGAGGTCGGCTTCACGGGCCTCCCACTGCTCGTCTGTACGCACGAGCACTGCGGCGAAGTACGCCACGGGACTCTCCAAGATCGTTCGCTTCGGCGTTGTCCCTCGCATCGTGGCAGATATCGGACCACCACGACGGGAATTGGCGCACGTAGACGGGCAAGGTCGCCGAGACGATCAAGGGACGGCCGGTTTCAGTAACGGAACGTACGCATCCGCATCATCTGCCGTAGCCGCTCATTGCGCACGCGTCGCGGTTGGATGCGGGCCCGCAACTCGCGCGCCTCGGCCAGTTCTCGCAGGAAAAGGGTGCGTCGGCGTCGGCGCGCCGCCTCCTCCTCGCGGCGCTCGGCCGCCGTCGTTCGAGGTTCCCGACTCTCCATCACCACGCCCCAGGGCTCGAAACGCCGCCGAAACCAACGTGGCTGTAGTTCCCGGGACACGCCGGCTCAGTCATCACACCGGCATGTCACGCCGAATGTGTGTTCGCAAATGGGTGCAACGAACGCAATTCGCCCGACATTCCCCGCATACACGCGAGTCGGGCCGATCGACCGGGCGGCGAATGCCGCCGAACACGCCCCGAAACCGACAACCCGGCAGGGTCGCCGCCAGGCCAAACGGCTAATGTCGCACCATGCGGATTCACGTCGTCGACCATCCTCTGGTGGCCCACAAGCTCTCCACCCTGCGCGACCGGCGCACCGACTCGCCGACCTTCCGGAGGCTCGCCGACGAACTGGTCACGCTGCTCGCCTACGAGGCAACCCGAGGCGTACGCGTCGACCCGGTGGCGATCAGCACGCCGGTCAGCGAGACCACCGGCGTCAAGCTCTCCTACCCGCGTCCGCTGGTGGTCCCGATCCTGCGGGCCGGGCTGGGCATGCTCGACGGCATGGTGCGGCTGCTGCCGACGGCCGAGGTCGGATTCCTGGGCATGATCCGCAACGAGGACACCCTCGAACCGTCGACCTACGCGACCCGGATGCCGGACGACCTCAGCGGCCGGCAGGCGTACGTCCTCGACCCGATGCTCGCCACCGGCGGCACCCTGATCGCGGCCACCAAGCTGCTCCTGGACCGCGGCGCGCACGACGTGACCGCGATCTGCCTGCTCGCCGCGCCCGAGGGCGTCAAGGTGATGCAGGAGGCGTTTCAGGACACCGAGGCCAACGTCACCGTCGTGACCGCCTCGATCGACGAGCGGCTCAACGAGCACGGCTACATCGTCCCGGGCCTGGGCGACGCGGGCGACCGGCTGTACGGCACCGCCGGGTAGTAGGGCCCGCCCGGCGGATCTCCGTGCGCCCGGCTCGACCCCGGCGCCCACCTGCGGGTACGGCCGTCCGGGGCGGATCGCGGCCGGGCATCCCCGGCGGGACCAAGGCCCTTCCACGTCAGGCCGAACGCCGGATGCGCGGCGGCACACCTCGGCGCATGCTGGAAGTGTGCCCGGGGCTGGGCAGGAGCCCCGCAGGCACCCCGGGACTGTTTGCCGATGCTGCGAAGGTACGACCCACCTTTGCTCCGGCGGGGGTCCCACAGGGGAGAGTGAGTGGCCGGTCCCCCCGCGGCTGCTCCCTCTCCCCTATTGTTTCTCCCCGATACCTCATTCGGGGAGGCGGGGAGATGCAGGCGCAGACCAAAAGAATCCTGACGCTGCTCCTGATCGTTTTCGTCATCTATACGATCATCGCCACGCCGGAAAAGGCTTCCGACCTGGTCGCGCAGTGGTTCCAGGCCATGTCGTCCGCCGCCAAGTGGTGCGGCGATCAGATCAGCGGCTGGACGAGCTGAGGCGCGCACGTCGAGAGGTGGGGGCGGGACCGGTCACCGGCTCCACCGTCGACCCACACGCGATACGCAGGTACCTGCTGCCCACCGAAGTCTGCGCGATAGCGGTGCGCCGGCACTGGGCCATCATCCTGCGCCCGCTGGCGACCACCGCCCTCGGGCTGGCCTTCCTCCTCGTGCTGCTGTGGTACTTCCCGGCCGAGAACCTGGCCGTGCACTACGGCGTGTGGCCGATCGGGGCGGGACTCCTGCTGTGGTGCTCGGGGCACGTACTCACCTGGCGCAACGACTACTTCATCGTGACCGACAAGCGGATCATCCTGGCCACCGGGCTGATCGCCAAGCGGGTCAACATGATGCCGCTGACCAAGGTGACCGACATGAGCTACCGGCGCACTCCGGGCGGCCGAATACTCGGGCACGGGACGTTCGTGATGGAGTCCGCGGGGCAGGATCAACCCCTCAAGGAGGTCGGGTTCGTCCCCCGACCCGACGCCGTCTACCTGAAGGTGTGCGATCAACTGTTCGGTCCCGACGTCGACTAATCGACACGACCGGCGAGTAACACGAAACGGCTGGTAAAACCTCGAAATGTCTTTGCGGTGATTTGCGGCTTTCGTACTGTCGACATGCCGCTAGATACACCCGCATCACCTGACAAATCGGGGATGTCGCAAGGGGTTTGGAGCGGTGACCCTCGCCGGTAAGGGGGTACCGAACGACGGCTGCCGTTCCACCATGGCCGGCAGCGGCCAGGTTCCGCTCCAGGACCGACGAGGAGGTGGGCTCTCCAGTGCTGCTGCGAGATGCTTCCCACGAGGGCACGGCCGGCTCGACCGCCGACCGCGCCGCGCCCGCGCGCCTTCCCCGTACCGGCACCCCCCGCGTCCGCGCGGTCAGGGGCTCCGGCACCGACACCCCCCAGGACACGCGTACGCTGTCCCGAACCCTCCTGCTCCGCCTCACCGATGTCGTCGAGGGATCGGCCGAGCACGCCTACGTGCGCAGCACCCTGGTCGAGCTGAACCTGCCCCTGGTGCGCTTCGCGGCCAACCGCTTCCGCAGTCGCACGGACCAGTACGAGGACGTGCTCCAAGTGGGCACCATCGGGCTGATCAAGGCGATAGACCGCTTCGACCCGCATCGCGGCGTCGAGTTCCCCACCTACGCGGTGCCGACCATCATCGGCGAGATCAAGCGCTTCTTCCGGGACACCTCGTGGAGCGTGCGGGTGCCCCGCCGGCTCCAGGAGCTGCGCCTGGCCCTGGCCGAGGCCACCGAGCAGTTCAACCACAAGTACGACCGCGCCCCGACAGTGGTCGAGCTCGCCAAGCACCTGAACCTGACCGTCGAGGAGACCCTCGAGGGCATGGAGGCGGCCAACGCCTATTCGCCCGCGTCGCTGGACGCCCACGACCTCGACGACGATCGCGACAACGCGCTGATCGCCCGGCTGGGACAGGAGGACGAGGCGCTCGACGGCGTCGAATACCGCGAGGCGCTGCGACCGCTGTTGGCTCGAATGAGTCCGCGTGACCGGCAGATCATCATGCTGCGCTTCTTCGGCAACATGACGCAGTCGCAGATCGGCGAGCGGCTGGGTATCTCGCAGATGCACGTGTCCCGCCTGCTCGCCCGCGCGCTGGCGCGCCTGCGCGCCGATCTGTCCGCCTGAGCGGCCCGGCCTCGACCACTGCCGGCAAGGCCCCTGACGGATCGTCAGAGCCCTTGCCGGGCGGCAGGTCGAGGCCGGGCGCGCGGTCGTCCGCCTGCTCAGAAGGTGAGCAGCTGCGCCCGGAGCTTGAGTTCGGTGATCGGGTCGATGTTCAGACCCTTGCGCAGGTAATCGTCGAACGAGCCGTACTTCTTCTGCACCTGGGTGAACGCCGTGTCCAGGTACGACTTCTGCACGTACAGAAGCGGGTCCATCAGGGTCGGGTCCTGCATCAGGCCGGCGGCCTTGAGACCGGCCTTCGTGCCCTCGTTGCGGGCCCGGAGGTTGTCGTTGCTGGCGAGGTAGTCGGCGTAGACGGTGGCGTCGTCGACCCCGACCGCCTTGAGGATGATCGCGGTCATCCACCCGGTGCGGTCCTTGCCCGCCGTGCAGTTGTAGATCACCGACTTGCCGTCCGCGATGTCCCGCAGCACGGTGGTGAACTGTGCGCGCTGGGCCGGGTCGTCGACGAAGCCCCGGTAGATGTTCTCCAGCGCGGCCGCGGCCTTGCCGTCGCCCAGCAGTTCCTGCTGCTTGATCGGGTCCCGGCTACCCACTGCGGCGTTGGTGATGTTGGTCAGGTTGCCGTCGGCGATCGGCAGGTTCTTGATCGGAGTGCCGGCGGGCAGCTTGTTCGCGCCGTTTCCGGCGATCTCGGTGTCCGTGCGGAAGTCCGCGGACTCGTCCACGCCCAGGCTCGCGAGCCGGGCCACGTCCGCGTCGCTCGCCTTGCCGAGCGCGTCGGTGCGGAAGACCTGGCCGTACTTGACACTCAGGCCCCAGTCGGTGCGATAGCCGCCGATGTCGCGGGCGTTGGGCGCGCTCCGCAAACCGAGCGAGCGCGGCGCGGTGACCACGCCGACGAACGGGCCGGCCGGGGTGACGTTGAAGTACCAGCGCTGCGCCGGGTCCAGGCCGGACACGGTCAGCGAGTTGCCGTCGGCGGTGCCGACGAGCCGGGTGAAGCGGTCCACGTCGGTGGACGCGTACACGCGCATCGGGCCAGGCCAACGGTCGGTCCAGGTGATCGTGTACGTACCGTCCGCGTTGGCCACGGCCGAAGCGCTCGTGACGATGCCGAGACCGCCTCGGGCCGAGACGTTGGCCTCGCTGTTGCCCGCGTCGGCCGTGGCCTGGGACGTGGTCACCGCGACGGAGCCGCCGAGCGTGAGCGCCGCCGTCACGGCGATGGTCGCGAGGCGGGTGGTGCGTATGCGCATGCGGTTGTGCTCCCGAAGAGGAAGTGTTCGTGAGCGCGCGGGAACCACCTGGAAAACAACCGGTCGTTGCTACCGCGCGACGAGCACCACTGTAGTGATGACCAGGCCACTTGCTCCAGACGGTGCCGTATGGAGAGACGAACGCATCACCGAGGAGGATCGAGCGCATCCGCACCGGCCCCTCACCCGGGCCGCCGACCGGCACTCCAACCACCCGTATTTTCGGGCAACTTCGCCCCCCGGATCACCGACCTGCCCGATCCGGGACATCCGCGGTCGCGACGGGGAACGCCGACCCGGTGCCCGAGAGTTTCCCTGATACGTCGTCAAGTGGGGACCGAGCATCGGGATTGCGGGTAGGAGCCCGCCATCCGCACAGTGGGCGGGGCGACCCTGGGGCAAAGTGGGGACCAACGCGCGCGCGTGCGCACACGGGCACGGGCCGTGCACGCTATACCTGTTGATACTTGTCGCACGGGTGGGGAGACGGTACGCCCACCGGCGACACGACGGGACCGGCTCGCCGGCCGGCCCGAGGCGAAGGAGGAAGCCGTGCCGGACGGTACCAGCAAGCGCCACACCCCCGGCGATGGTTCGCCGGCCGAGCCCATCCCGCGAGTACAGGGTCCACGACGTCCCGGCCCGACCGGTCGCGAACGTCCCGATCCCGACTACGACCGACGGCCGGATCCCGACTACGACCGTCGGCCCGACCCGGAGTACGACCGCGATGGTGTCTCACCCGAAGGGCCGGTGGGCTACCCGGACCAGGCACCGGATCAGGCCGGACGCCGCTCCGGCCGCGCGCGTCGGGTAGCGAACTGGTTCGGCTTCGGTGCACCCGCCGAGGAGGACGAGCCGGACCCCTACGACCGCCGACCCGGCTTCGGCCGGCGCGATCCGTACGAGGCCGACGCCGGGGTGTACGACTACGGCCGCGACCAGGGCCCGGAGTACGACCCCGACTACGACGCGGCCCCGCCCCCGACGTCGGGACGCACCCGGCGGCGGACCGGCTCCTCGCACTGGGAAGACGTCATGCTCGGCTCGTCGCCGTCCCCGGGCACGCCGATGTCCGACAGCATCCCCGGCGACACGATGCCGCCCGACCGGCTGCACCGCGAGCCGCAGGGCGTGCTGCCCCCGTCGCGTGGCACCGCGCGTCCGGGACGCCGCGAGGACCCGGCCCCGAGGTGGCAGCCGGAGCCCGAGGACCACATCGAACCCGCGGATCCGATGGATCCGGTCGACCCGCTCGACCCGGGACCGAGCCCGTCGTCCGAACGCCGCCCGGCCTACCCGCCGATCCCCAAGCATCGGCCCGCCCCGGCTGCGGAGTCCGATCGGGCGACAACGGTCGACACGATGCCCGCCCTCGACGACGAGCCCGACGACCGACGCCGGTTCGACGCCGGCAGCACGCCGGATCCGGACGACGACGGCGAGCCCGGCACCTCGTTCGTACCGGCGCCCGCGGCTCCCCGCGTGCCCTACCGCCCCGAGCCGGCCGCGGAGAGCGCGGTCGACGAGGTACCGCGAAGGATGTTGCGCATGTTGCCTCCACCAGCGCTCGCCGACGGCGGCGGCATGGTCGTCGACGGTGGCCGACTGGGCCGGTTGAACGTCCGCGCCGCCGGCGTCCGCGGCGAACTGCACCAGCAGCAGGGCCTGCCGAGGCAGAACTGCTTCGCGGTCGGCCCGGACCCGAGCGCGCGGTGGACCATCGCGATCGTCTGCGACGGCGTCGACAACGCGCATGCGTCCGAACTCGCCGCACAGATCGCGGTCCGCAGCGCCTATCGCACGGTCGCCAGGATGGTCGCGCGCGAGCGACACGAGAACTGGGACTGGGCCGGGGTGCAGACCGAGGTCGAGGAGGACCTGCGCACCCGGCTCGCCGGCACCGCCGACCGGGCACACGAGATGGGCCGCTCGGAACCGGCCACGCGGCTGGCGATATTGGTCACCGCGGCGGATCCGCTGGAGGACGATCGGGTCGACATGGCCGTGCTCGGCGACAGCACCGTGCTCCGCCTGGCTCAGGGCGGTTGGCGCGCACCGCTGGGCATCCGGGACGCTTCCGCGGAGGCCGCCCCGGCGGCGATTCCCGGCCAGGCCGGTGACGATCAGCTGCGCATCTGCCGGACCACGTGGCGTCCGACCGACGTCCTGGTAATGATGACCGGCGGTTTCGCCGAGGCGCTCGGTCAGCCGACGGCCGGACTCGCGCCGCGTCTCGCCGAGGACTGGCGTACGCCGCCGTCGCTCTTCGATTACCTGCGCGACGTGGACGAGGGCCTTCGCCTGCGTGACGACGACGGTTGTGTGGTCGCCCTGTGGCCATTGGCGTGACCGCTTGACGCACCGATCCGCGCGGTGCGCACCGCTGCGGTGAATACCGATCCACCGCATACCTCGGGCGGGACCCCGATTGGGGCCCGCCCGTCGGTATGTCAGCTGACGGCAATGAGCACGGCCACCGCGACCACGATGATCGCGATCACGACTCCGGCGATCAACAACACCGGCGGGGTGCTGCGCCGGGCCGGCTCGCCGGGGGCCGCAGGGCGGTCCTCGTTCACGAAAGCCCGGAACATCTGAGTGCTGGCTGCAGGATCCATCTCGTTGTCAGGCATGCGCACGACCATACCGCACTCGAAAAACGCAAAAGGCCCATCCCTATTCGGGATGGGCCTTTCACACGTAAATTCCGGCGGCGTCCTACTCTCCCACACCCCTTCGAGTGCAGTACCATCGGCGCTGGAGAGCTTAGCTTCCGGGTTCGGAATGAGACC
>NZ_JBEXCV010000037.1:0-62654 GCF_040605455.1 Embleya sp. NPDC005575
GCCGGTCCGGGCCGCGGTCGCCTCCGCGCGGGCGAGCCGGCGGGCGGGGGCCGGGTTGCCCGCGGCGAACTTGCGATCGTATTGCCGGGCCCGCTGCTCGGCCGCGAGCGCGTGCTCACGCACCTCGGTCGACGTGCCCGGTGGCCCGTCGGGCGGCAACGGATCCCTGGGCGCGACGTAGTTGACGTAGGAGTCGGCGGCTGACGGATTCCACCGCGCGGGCGAGTCGTCGGCGGCGGCCACGGAGGACGTGGCGACGCCGGTGAGCAACAACGCGGACGCGGCGAGCAGATGACGCAACACACGCGCAAACTAAGCCGTTTTCACCGCCGATCGGGTGAGACATCACTGCTTGTCATACGAACGGGTCAATAATCCGGATGTGTGAGGGTGACGGCGCGGCCGGCGCACGCCTGGGGTTGATCGGTCGCGCCTGGGGTTGATCGGTCCTTGGATCGATCAGTCCTTCGGGACGACCACCTCGAAGCGTCCGGCCGCCACGCGGGCGGTCAGCCGATCGCCGGCCGCCACCTCCGCGGGATCGCGGACCGCGTGCCCGTCCGCCCGCTGCAACACCGCGTAGCCGCGCTCCAGGGTGGCCGCGGGGGAGAGCGCGACGACCCGCGCGCGCGTGTGCGTGAGGTCGCTCGCGGCGCGGTCCAGAAGGTGCCGCAGGGTGCGCCGGGAACGATCCACGAGCCCGGCCACCTCCTCCGACCGCAGGTCCACCATGCGCTGCGGATCGGCCAACACCGGCCGTGAACGGGCGGCCCGCAGGCCCTGGTACTCCCGATCGAGCCGAGCCCGCAGCGCGAGCCGCCCGCGATCGCGCACCTGGTGCACCCGATGCAACTCCTCGCGGATGTCCGGCACGATCCGCTTCGCGGCGTCGGTGGGCGTGGACGCCCGATAGTCGGCCACCAGGTCCAGCAGCGGCGAATCCGGCTCGTGCCCGATCGCGCTCACCACCGGCGTCGTGCACGCGAAGACGACCCGCACCAACTCCTCGCTGGAGAACGGCAGCAGGTCCTCCACGCTGCCGCCGCCCCGGGCCACCACGATCAGGTCGACGTCCGGGTCGGTGTCCAACTCGCGGATCGCCGCGACCACCTGGGATACCGCGCTCACTCCCTGCACCGCGACGTTGCGCACTGCGAACCGCACGGCCGGCCAACGCCGCCTGGCGTTCTCCAACACGTCCCGTTCGGCGGCCGAGGCACGCCCACAGATCAACCCGACCCGGTGCGGCAGAAACGGCAGCGGCTGTTTGTGCCGCGGATCGAACAGCCCCTCGGCGGTGAGCGCCCGCTTGAGCTGCTCCAACCGCGCCAACAACTCGCCGATCCCCACCGGCCGAATCTCCGCGGCCCGCAACGACAACGTCCCGCGCGCCCGGTACCAGTCCGCCTTCGCGTGCACGACCACCCGCGAGCCCTCGGTCACGATGTCCCCGACCGCGTCGAACACCTTCCGATAGCAGGTCACCGAGATCGACACGTCCTGCTCGGCATCGCGCAGCGTCATGAACACCACCCCGGCCCCGGGCCGCCGACTGAGCTGGGTGATCTGCCCCTCGACCCACACATCCCCGAGCCGATCGATCCACCCCCCGATCAACCGAGAAATCTCCGCCACGGGCAGGGGCGCATCGGCAGAAGTGGTGAGAGCCATCCCCAGAGGCTAACCGCCCGACCGACCGACGAGAGCAGTCCGGGCCGGGGCCGCGCATCGAAGCCGCCGCGGCGGGGCGCTTCCCCGCCGTGTGGTCGGCGCCCTCGGACGACGAATCCCGGCTCGACCTCTACTCCGGCAGCGGGAGTTCGAACCAGACCGTCTTGCCGTGGCCGGACTTTCGGCTGCCCCAGCGTTCGGCGAGTTGGTTGACCAGTTGGAGGCCGCGGCCCCCCTCGTCGGTGTCCTCGGTCTCGCGCATCCGCGGGAGCGTGGTGCCCGCGTCGGCGACCTCGCACAGGAGCGCCCGGCCGCGCAGCATGCGGAGCCGGATCGGGCCGGCGCCGTACCGGAGCGCGTTCGTGACCAGTTCGCTGACCAGCAGCTCGGTGATGTCGACCAGGGCGTCCAGGCCCCACTCGGTGAGGGTCTTGCGGCTCAGTTCGCGGGCGCGGGAGACCACGGCGGGTTCGGCCGGCAGCCACCAGGACGCCACCGAGTCCTCGGCGAGCGCGTCCAGGCGGGCCACGAGCAGGGCCACGTCGTCGAAGCCGGGCTCCTCGTGGACGTCGGCGAGGATCTTGTCGGCGAGATGCCCGAGCGGGCCCGGCGGCCCCGCCACCGCATCGCACAGCAGGTCGATGCCCACGTCGAGGGAGCGGTCCCGGGTCTCCACCAGGCCGTCGGTGTACAGCACCAGCGTGCTGCCCGACTCGACCGTGAAATCGCCCTGCTCGAAGCCGAGACCGCCCACCCCCAGGACCGTGCCGGGCGGGTTGTCGATCACGCGCGGCCGGCCGCCCGCCGGTGCCAGCACCGGCGGCATGTGGCCCGCGCTGGCGAACTCGCAGGTGCGTGCAACCGGGTCGTAGACCACATAGACACACGTCGCGTAGTGGAGTTCGCCGAGCCCCACCACGATGTCGTCCAGGTGCCCGAGCACCTCGGCCGGCGGCAGTTCCAGGCCCGCGAGCGTGCGTACCGCGGTGCGCAGTTGGCCCATCACCGCCGCCGCGTGCACGCCGTGCCCCATCACGTCGCCGACCACGAGCCCGATCCGGCCGCCCGACAGCGGGATCACGTCGTACCAGTCGCCGCCCACCTCGGTCACCGAGCTGCCCGGCAGGTATCGGTGCGCGACCGAGATGCCCGGCAACTCCGGCAGGTTCTGCGGCAGCAGGCTGCGCTGGAGCATCACCGCGGTCTCCCGCTGGCGGTGGTACAGCCGAGCGTTGTCCACCGACACCGCCGCTCGCGCGCCCAATTCGGTGGCGAGCGTGAGGTCGTCCGGGTCGAAGGCGGGCCGGCCCTCGCCGCGCCCGAGCAGCATCGTGCCGAGCACCACCCCGCGGGCGCTGAGCGGGACCACGATCATCGTGTGCAGGCCCAGCGCCCGGGCGGCCTCGGCCCGGCCGGGGTCGTGGATCAGCTCGTCGTACATGTCGTCCTGCACGTTGCGCATCAGGTACGAGCCGCCCGTGCGCAGACAGCGGCCGAACGTCGAGTCGGCCGCGTACACCAGGGTGCTGCCCTGGTGGAGCAGTTCGTCGGTGTACCGCCCCGGGCGTGCGCCGCGCGAGGCGACCCGTTGCAGGCGGGCCTTCTCGGCGTGTGCGCCGGGTGGGATCTCCTCGCCCCGGACGATCGCCTCCAGCAGGTCCACGGCGGCCAGGTCGGCGAAGCCGGGCACCACCGACGCGGTCAGCTCCTCGGCGATCCGGGGGACGTCCAAGGTGGCGCCGAGCCGGGTGCCGGCCTCGTTGAGCAGCGCGAGCCGCTTGCGCGCGGCATCCACCTTGACCATCGCGTAGTGCCGCTCGGTCACGTCGATCAGCGAGCAGCTGATGCCCAGGATCCGGCCGCCGGGCGCCTCGAGGCGGTTGTACGACATCGACCACACGGTGCGCGGGCTGCCGTCGGTGGGGATCGGGCCGAAGATCCGAGAGTCGACCACGGGCTCGCCGGTCTCCAGGACACGCTGTTGGATCGTGCGCACCCGCTCGGTGTCCATCCCGGGACGAACCTCTTCGAGCCGGCGCCCGATGTGTTCCTCGGCGGGCGTCCGGTTGATCGCGGCGAGCGCGTCGTTGACCGCGACGTAGCGCAGGTCGGCGTCGAAGATGCCCACCCCGATCGGTGACTGGTCGAACAGCGCCTCGCGGATCGCCAGGTCGGCCTCGACCTTGCGCACCACCGTCGAGTCCATCGAGGTGATCAGGACGAAGCGGTTCCCGGCCAGGTCCTCGGCGAATGCCGCGCGCGATTCGACCGTGCACATCGTGCCGTCGCCGCGGCGCATCGTGTACGAGCCGGCGAAGACGTCCGCGTCCGCGACCGCCTGCTGGGTGGCCGCCTCCTGCGCGGCGGTGAACGGCGGATGCACCAGGTCGACCGCGTGGGCCCCGAGGATGTCCTCGCGCCGGTAGCCGAACAGCTGCTCGGCGGCCGCGCTCCACATCACGATCCGGCCGTCGGCGTCAAGCACCCACGTGGCCGACGGCACGAGGTCGAACAGGGAGCCGGGCGCCGAGGATCGCCGGGCCGCGTCCCCCGGATTCCGGTCGGCTTCTCGGCGCTGCTGCTCCATCGACGGCGGATCCCTTTGTCGCTGCTACTCCGGACCGTTTTCCCGGTTGATCACTTTCTCAAGCCCGGCCCCCGGGTACGGCCGAGCCGCCCCCGGGTGCGCCATCGGCTGCCGTGCGTTTCGCGCGTCGTGCCCGCCCAACTCGATCGCGACCAGTTCCGCCGCCGGGCGATCCGGTGCCAGCCACGCCAGCCCGGGCACCTCGTCCGGGCCCAGCCAGCGCAGCGCCGAGTGGTCCTGGAGCGCCTGCGGCTCGCCCGCGACCAGGTCGGCGAGCCACACGTGCAATACGTATCCCCGAGCGAGCGGCCACGCCCCGGGCAGCCGGCGGACCGGTCGCACGGTCGCGCCGAGTTCCTCGTGGCACTCGCGCACCAGCGCGGCGGACTCGCTTTCGCCGGGTTCGACCTTGCCGCCGGGGAACTCCCACCCACCCGCCAACTCGGCAGGCGCGCTGCGGCACGCGGCCAGTACGCGCCCTCGATGGAGGATCGCGGCGCCGACGACGATGCGGGTCCCGGTCATGGCGGACAACTCTACGTGCCGAGCGGTCGCCGCATGAGGCAACCTTTGACGGTTCGCGAACGTCGGAGTTCGGGGACGTGTTCCCGAAATGAACCGGATCCGGACCCGGATCGCCGAACGAGGTGGGGTGGCTGTGGCGGGATTCCGGTGCGCGGGCCTGCGAGTGGGTCGGATGCTCGCGGTGTTCGCCGCGGTCGCCGCGGTGCTCGCGGTGTTCGCGTTGGCCCGACTGACCGCCCACCAGACCGGCCCGGCCGCCACCGCCGGATCCTCCGCCGCGGACACCGGGTGCAATGGGCGGGACCGGCAGGGATGGGTGACCGTCCCGGTGTCCTTCTCCGGCGAGACGTACCGGGTCCAGGCGTACGTCCCGCAGAGCTACGACGGCGCGGCCCCGCGCCCGCTGGTGCTCAACCTGCACGGCAGCAACAGCACCGGCCCGGCGCAGATGGCGATCACCGGTCTGGGTGCTTCCGCCGAACGCCACGGCTTCGTCGTCGCGGTCCCGGAAGGCGGCCTGAGTCATCCCGGTTCGGCCGGCGGGCGGGCCTGGAACATCCCCGGCGTGCCGCTGTACGGCGGACACCCGGCCGCGGTCGGCGGCCGGGACGAGGTCGGCTTCGTCGGCGCCACGCTGGACGCGCTGGACCGCTCGTTGTGCCTGGACGATCGCCGCGTGTACGCGACCGGGTTCTCCGGCGGCGCCCGGATGACCTCGCTGCTCGGCTGCACGCTCAGTCGGCGGCTAGCGGCGATCGCCCCGGTCGCGGGCCTGCGTGCGGACGGCACCGACGGCGCCCGGCCGGCGCCGTGCCGTGCGATCCGACCGGTCCCGGTGCTGACCTTCCACGGCCTGGCCGACCAGGCGAACCCCTACGAGGGCGGGATCGCGTCGCGCTGGACCTACCCGGTGACCGATGCGGTGCGGCGCTGGGCCGCGATCGACGACTGCCCGAGCACGCCGGTGCGCACGCGCGTGTCCCGGCACGTCGAGCGCACCGCGTACACCGGCTGCGCGGGCGGCGCGGCGGTGATCCTGTACACGCAGTCCGACGCGGGGCACACCTGGCCGGGCGCGGCGGGCACCGAGGTGCCCGGGTTCGGCCGGATCAACCAGGAGGTCTCGGCCAATGAACTGATGTGGGCGTTCTTCTCCAAGTACACGCTCTGACCCCACGTACCCCCCGATCGTCCAGGACAGGTGCCGGGTCCGGCGGCACAGGTGCACGAACGAGCACGCGCCGAGCAGGAACACCTCGGTGGATCTTGGGGGCCGGGACCCGAGGGGCGCGACGCATCGAGGATCGGCTCCGACAAAGGGCCCTATTACGCGCGCTTTGCCGCGCGGACGCAGGTGGATCACCCGGGGCCGCCCGTACGATGGACCCATGTCGTCAACCAGCCGCGTCCTGCTCGCCGCCCCCCGGGGGTACTGCGCGGGCGTCGACCGAGCCGTCGAGACCGTCGAGAAGGCCCTCGATCTGTACGGTGCGCCGGTGTACGTGCGCAAGCAGATCGTGCACAACAAATACGTCGTCGAGACGCTGGAGAAGCGCGGCGCGATCTTCGTGGACGAGACCGCGGAGGTGCCCGAGGGTGCCACGGTCGTCTTCTCCGCCCACGGTGTGGCTCCCGTGGTGCACGAGGAGGCGGCGGCCCGTTCGCTGCGCACGATCGACGCCACGTGCCCGCTTGTGACCAAGGTGCACAAGGAGGCCGTGCGCTTCGCCGAGGAGGGCTACGACATCCTGCTGATCGGCCACGAGGGGCACGAGGAGGTGATCGGCACCGCCGGTGAGGCGCCCGATCACATCCACCTGGTGGACGGCCCCGAGGGCGTCGCGAACGTCGAGGTGCGCGACCCGTCGAAGGTGGCCTGGCTCTCCCAGACCACGCTGTCCGTGGACGAGACCGTCGCCACGGTCAAGGAGCTGCGCAAGAAGCTCCCGCTGCTGATCGACCCGCCAAGCGACGACATCTGCTACGCGACGCAGAACCGCCAGGTCGCGGTGAAGCAGATCGCCGCCGAGTCGGACCTGGTGATCGTGGTCGGCTCGACCAACTCGTCCAACTCGGTGCGTCTGGTCGAGGTCGCGCTGGAGGCGGGCGCCCGGGCGTCGTACCTGGTCGACTACGCGGAAGAGCTGAAGGACGAGTGGCTGGAGGGGGTCGGCACGGTCGGCGTCACCTCCGGTGCGTCGGTGCCCGAGGTGCTCGTGGACGGCGTGCTCGCGTGGCTGGCCGAGCGTGGTTTCGGCGACGTGCACATCCACCGGTCGGTCGAGGAACGGCTGCAGTTCGCGCTGCCGCAGGAGCTGCGCCGGGATCTGCGCAACGCCTGAGCGGCGGGCGCGCTCGTGCCCGGTGCCGGGTGGAAAAGGTGCCGGGCAAAAACGTCGCCGGATCGAGGAACCGTGGTGCGGGGGCCTGTCCGGGAAAACGGACAGGCCCTGCGGCGTTGTGGGCGGGCCCCACCCGGGTCAGAGGTGGTCGGCCGCTCGGCGCTTGATCAGGACGACGATGCCGGCCAGGGCCGTACCGCCCCACAGCAGGCCCGCCTTGAAGGACAGCGCTGTGATCAGGTCCAGGCCCACCCGGGTGAGGTAGCTCTCCTGGGTGTCGGTGCCCAGGAGTGTGCTCACGAGCACGACGGTCGCGGCGAACGCGATCGGGGGCGTGATGATCGCGGCGATCCAGTTCCGGGCGCGCACCTTCCAGGCCACGAACACCGAGCTGATCAGGAACGCGAGCCCGAACACGAAGCCCAGTTCGTCGGTCGCCAAGTGGTCGACGAGGCCGCCGAGCAGCGTGCCGCCGAGGCCGAACACGGCCGCACCCGCGGCGGTGAGGCCGCTGCCGGACATCCGGAATCCGCCCGGTGCGCCGTTCGCCCGCCGCGGCGGGACCGGCCGGCGTGGTCGGGCCTGTGCTCGGGCCGGGGAGCTCCCGGTCCGGTTCCGAGCCGGCTCGCGGCCGGTACCCGGCGTCGTGGGCGGCGGGGTGGACGGGTCGGGTCGACGGCGCATGGTTTCACCTCGTCCCGGTGCCGGCACGGGAGGCCGTTTCGGTGGGTTCCGGGTCGGAACGGGACGCGCTCCCGTTCGGCTGCGCTGTTCCATTGACCCAAGGTATTGCCGCATCACGGTCAAACCCGTCCAAGAACACGAAAAACCTCACCCCACCCGTGTCGAGCCGGCCGCCCGGTCGCCGCTCACCTCGTCTTCGACCGATCCGTTCCTGCCCCGATTTCTCGGGGTTCACCAGGGAGGACGCTTGTTCGGGCGGGATTGGTGGCGGTCGCGGGCGAGTAATTCGGGCCGACCGGTGCTCGGCGCGCCGCCGGCGCGGTGGTCGTGGCCGTGGCGGGGCGTGGCCGGGTCGGTCGGGTCGGGGGTCGGGGTCACACCTGGATGCCGCTTTCCACCAGGTCCACCGTGCGGACCACCTCGTCGGTGCTCAGCACCTGGACCGGGATGCCACGCGGCGCGGCGTATCGACGCAGGTCCACGGCCAGGTAGGGCAACATCCCCTGGTCCAGGAAGTTGATCGTGTGCTGCTTGCGGCCGCCGGCACGCATCGCGCAGCGCACGATCGCGTAGCACGGGGTGTCCCCGCTGCCGACCTTCAGCTTGGCCTCGACCGAGGAGATCTCCTCCCAGCGCAGGCCGCGGGTGCGGAACAGGCCGTGGAAGACCAGACCGTTGGGCCCGATCGACAACTTTCGGTACTGGTAGAGCGCGAAGCCGAGGAGGACGAAGAGGCTGAGCCCGCCGTAGAGCGCGAAGGCCACGACGGTCGGCAGCCCGAGGTCGGCCACGTCGAACAGGCCGAGCGCGATCGGGACGAACGCGGTGAGCAACAGGATCCGCATGGGCTTGGACTCCCACAGGACGCCGTCCACCAGCTGCCTGCGGTTGTGGTTGGTGTTCGAGGTGCGGCTCATCGATGTCCCCGTCGTTGAGTGGCCGACGTACGAAACCAGGGATGCTACTGGCCACAGGCCACCACCTACACTTTCCGCAGGCGCTTGTATGTCCGCAGCGCGCCACATCGATCGCCGAGAAGCCAGGGAATCCAGTTGTCGCTCACCATCGGAATCGTCGGCCTGCCCAACGTCGGCAAGTCGACGCTCTTCAACGCCCTGACCAAGAACGACGTGCTCGCGGCGAACTACCCGTTCGCGACCATCGAGCCGAACGTGGGCGTGGTGGGCGTGCCGGACCCGCGTCTGGACACGTTGGCCGAGATCTTCGGCTCGGCCAAGAAGATCCCGGCCACGGTCGACTTCGTGGACATCGCCGGCATCGTGCGCGGCGCCTCCGAGGGTGAGGGCCTGGGCAACAAGTTCCTCGCCAACATTCGCGAGTCGGACGCGATCTGCCAGGTCATCCGGGTCTTCAACGACCCGGACGTGGTGCACGTCGACGGCAAGATCTCGCCGGTCGACGACAAGGAGATCATCGAGACCGAGCTGATCCTGGCCGACCTGCAGACGATCGAGAAGGTCCTGCCGCGACTCCAGAAGGACTCGCGCCTGCAGAAGGACAAGATCGCGGTGGCCGCCGCCGTGGAGAAGGCCAAGGAGGTGCTGGAGGCGGGCACCACGGTCTTCGCCGCCGGCCTCGATCCGGAGCCGCTGCGCGAGCTGCACCTGCTCACCGCCAAGCCGTTCCTGTACGTCTTCAATGTCGACGAGGACGAGCTGGTCAACGAGGAGCTCAAGGCCGAGCTGCGCGAGCTGGTCGCGCCGGCCGAGGCGATCTTCCTGGACGCCAAGATCGAGTCCGAGCTGATCGAGTTGGACGAGGCCGAGGCCCTGGAGCTGCTGCAGAGCCTGGGCCAGGAGGAATCCGGCCTGTCGATCCTGGCCCGGGTCGGCTTCGACACCCTGGGCCTGCAGACCTACCTGACGGCCGGCCCCAAGGAGGCCCGCGCCTGGACGGTGGCCAAGGGCGCCACCGCCCCCGAGGCCGCCGGCGTGATCCACACCGACTTCCAGCGCGGCTTCATCAAGGCCGAGGTGATCGGCTTCGACGACCTGGTCGAAACCGGCAGCCGCGCCGAGGCCCGCACCAAGGGCAAGGCCCGCATGGAGGGCAAGGACTACATCATGCAGGACGGCGACGTGGTGGAGTTCCGCTTCAACGTGTGAGCGGATGAAAGAACACCACGTCGCTCACGTGGCAAACATGCAGCTCGGAAGGGGTCGACTCGGTCACGGGTCGACCCCTTGCCGAAACGACGGTTCCGCAGGTCGCAGCTCTGCGCGCTCGATATCGCCGACTCTCGGACGGCGTCTTTGCGGCTGGGACACGAGCGCGGTGCCCGCTTACGGCGCCGACAGTTGCACCTGTCGTTCTTCGATTCCCCGCCGCCACGAAGAGCGTTTGTCCTGCCGAGCGAGGAGGTCGACCCATGGAGCCGAGTGGGACCGGTTGTCACTCCTGCGATCAGGAGACGCGGTTCGGCGAGTTGCCGTCGCGGGAGCGGATTGCGTTCGATGCGTGGTGGCGGGTGGCGCACGCGTTCGACAGTGCGTTGCCGGGGTGGCTGGTGCTGGTTCCGCGGCGGCACGTCGTGTCGATCGCGGAGTTGACCGGGGACGAGGCGGGTGCGCTCGGGACCTGGCAGGCCGCGCTCGCGCGGGCGCTGCGCGAGGTGACCGGGTGCACGAAGACCTACGTGGCCCAGTTCGCCGAGCGTGAGGGGTTCGCGCACGTGCACTTCCACATCGTGCCGCGACCGCCCGACCTGGCGGCGGAGCTGCGTGGGCCGGGCGTGTTCGCGATGCTCGGGCGCCCGGAGGGCGAGCGGGTCCCGGCCGAGCGTATGGACACGTTGGCCGACGCCCTGCGTGCCGCTTTGGGCGCGGCCCCGAGCCGACCGACGATTTCCGGCCGGCCCGCGTGACCGGCCGCCTCGCCCGGCCCGTCGCCCTCACCGCGGCCGCCCCAACCACCGCCGCCTCCGACAAGCGGCCCCCGACCCCCTTCGAGCCGCGGGGCCGCCTCCCCGTCAGTCCCCGGACCCCCGCCGCCGGATCTTGTTGCCCAGCCACACCAGCGGGTCGTACTTGCGGTCCGCCACCCGCTCCTTCATCGGAATCAGTGCGTTGTCGGTGATGTGGATGTGCTCCGGGCACACGTCCGTACAACATTTGGTGATGTTGCACAGACCCAGGCCGTGCTCCTCCTGGGCGGCCTTCTGCCGGTCCGCGACGTCCAGGGGGTGCATGTCCAGCTCGGCGATCCGCATCAGGAAACGTGGCCCGGAGAAGGCCGCCTTGTTGTCCTCGAAGTCACGGATGACGTGGCAGGTGTTCTGGCACAGGAAGCACTCGATGCATTTGCGGAACTCCTGCGAACGTTCGACGTCGACCTGCTGCATCCGGTACTCGCCCGGTTTCAGGTCCGCCGGCGGCGTGAACGAGGGCACCTGCCGCGCCTTGGCGTAGTTGAACGACACGTCGGTGACCAGGTCGCGGATCACCGGGAACGTGCGCATCGGGGTGACCGTGACCACCTCCTCCGGCGCGAACGTGCTCATCCGCGTCATACACAGCAGCCGGGGGCGGCCGTTGATCTCGGCGCTGCACGAACCACACTTGCCCGCCTTGCAGTTCCAGCGCACCGCGAGATCCGGGGCCTGAGTGGCCTGGAGACGGTGGATGATGTCGAGGACGACCTCGCCCTCGTTCACCTCGACCTTGAAGTCGCGCAGCTCGCCGCCGTCGACATCGCCGCGCCAGATGCGAAAGTCAGCCTTGTAGGACATCAGCCGTCCTCCCCGGGAAGTTCTGCGTCGGTCAGGTACTTCTTCAGCTCGTCGCGCTCGAAGAGTTCGAGCAAGTCGGCGCGCATCGGTACGGCCTCGCTCCGGGTCAGGGTCACGGACAGGTGCTCCGCGTCCGGGTCGACGATCGAGCACGCCAGTACCACCCGACGCCACTGGGCCGACATCGCCGGGAAGTCGTCACGGGTGTGCCCGCCGCGGCTTTCTTGGCGCTCCAACGCCGAGCGCGCCACGCACTCGCAGACCAGCAGCATGTTTCGCAGGTCCAGGGCCAGGTGCCAGCCCGGGTTGTACTGCCGATGGCCCTCCACGCCGGCCTTGGCCGCGCGGGCCTTGAGCTCGTCGAGGCGGGTCAGCGCCTCGGCCATCTCGCCCTCCCGGCGGATGATGCCGACCAGGTCGTTCATGGTCTGCTGGAGCTCCTGGTGGACCGTGTACGGGTTCTCCGCGCTCTCCACGGCGAACGGCGCCAACGCCTCGGCGGCGGCCGCGTCGATCTGCTCCCGGGCCGCCTCGCGCCGCTCCTCGCCGAGCGCCTCGGCATAGCGCGCCGCGTGCTCGCCTGCGCGTCGGCCGAACACCAGCAGGTCGGACAGCGAGTTGCCGCCGAGCCGATTGCTGCCGTGCATGCCACCGGCGACCTCACCGGCCGCGTACAGGCCCAGCACGCCCGGCGTCGCCGCGGTGTCCGGGTCCACCGCGATCCCGCCCATCACGTAGTGGCAGGTGGGCCCGACCTCCATCGCCTCGGTGGTGATGTCCACGTCGGCCAGTTCCTTGAACTGGTGGTACATCGACGGCAGTTTGCGGCGGATCTCCTCGGTGCCGCCCGCCATCCGGCCGACCACGGTCAGGAACACCCCGCCGTGCGGCGAGCCGCGGCCCGCCTTGACCTCGGAGTTGATCGCGCGCGCCACCTCGTCCCGGGGCAGCAGCTCGGGCGGGCGCTTGTTGTTCTCCTGGTCGGTGTACCAACGATCGCCCTCGGCCTCGGACTTGGCGTACTTCTCCTTGAACACGTCCGGGATGTAGTCGAACATGAACCGCTTGCCCTCGGAGTTGAGCAACACTCCGCCGTCGCCGCGCACCGACTCGGTGACCAGGATGCCCTTTACCGACGGCGGCCAGACCATGCCGGTGGGGTGGAACTGGACGAACTCCATGTTGATCAGCGGCGCCCCCGCGAGCAACGCGAGGGACTGCCCGTCGCCGGTGTACTCCCACGAGTTCGAGGTCACCTTGAAGCCCTTGCCGATGCCGCCCGTGGCGAGCACGACGGCCGGCGCGTCGAAGACGGTGAAGCGGCCCGACTCGCGCCAGTAGCCGAATGCGCCGGTGATCCGGTTGCCGGTGTCGGAACCGGCGTCCGGGACGGTCAACAGGCGGGTGATCGTGCACTCCTGAAAGACCTTCAGCCGGGCCTCGGGGTCGCCGAACTCGCGCTCGTCCTGTTGTTGCAGGGCGACGATCTGCTGCTGGAGGGTGCGGATCAGTTCCAACCCGGTACGGTCGCCGACGTGCGCCAGGCGCGGGTACTCGTGGCCGCCGAAGTTGCGCTGGCTGATCCGACCGTCCGCGGTGCGATCGAACAGCGCGCCCCAGGACTCCAACTCCCAGACCCGGTCCGGGGCTTCCTTGGCGTGCAGCTCGGCCATCCGCCAGTGGTTGAGGAACTTTCCGCCACGCATCGTGTCGCGGAAGTGCACCTTCCAGCTGTCCTGCGAGTTCACGTTGCCCATCGAGGCGGCGATTCCGCCCTCGGCCATCACCGTGTGGGCCTTGCCGAACAGCGACTTGCAGACGACGGCGGTGCGCAGGCCGCGCATGCGGGCCTCGATCGCGGCCCGCAACCCGGCGCCGCCCGCGCCGATCACGACTACGTCGTACGAATGACGTTCCACTTCGGACACGAGGGCAACTCCTGTACTGGGCTGGGCATGTGTACTGAGTCGGGCAGGTGCGGTGGGTCCGGGGCCGGGGCGAGCCGGTGCTCAGAAGAAGCGGGGGTCGTCGAAGGCGTTGCTCGCGACCAGGTACACGTACAGATCGGCCAGCGCGACGCTGAACAGCGAGGCCCAGGCCAGTTCCATGTGCCGACCGTTGAGCCTGCTGACGAAGCCCCAGAAGCGGTAGCGCACCGGGTGCTTGGAGAAGTGCTTGAGCTTGCCGCCGACGATGTGCCGACACGAGTGGCAGGAGAGCGTGTACGCCCAGATCAGCAGCACGTTCGCGAGCAGCACCAGGGTGCCGAGTCCCATGTGCCCCCAGGCGCCGTGCTCGTCGCGGAACGCGATCAGCACGTCCCAGGACAGGATCACCGCCACCACGGTGGCGAAGTAGAAGAAGTAGCGGTGGATGTTCTGCATGATCAGCGGGAACCGGGTCTCGCCCGAGTACCTGCCGCGCGGCTCGGGGACCGCGCACGCCGACGGCGATGCCCAGAAGCCCCGGTAGTAGGCCTTGCGGTAGTAGTAGCAGGTCAGCCGGAAGCCCAGCGGGAAGATCAGGATCAGCAGGGCCGGGGACAACCCCCACCAGTCGCCGAACAGCGGCGCGTTCGCGCTCATCGGCATGCTGTCGCACTTGGACGCCAGACACGGCGAGTAGAACGGCGACACGTACGGCTCGGCGAAGTAGTCGTCGTTCGCGAACGCGCGCCAGGTCGAGTAGACGATGAAGGCGGACAGGATGGCCACCGTCACCGCCGGCGAGAGCCACCAGCGGTCCGTGCGCAGATGCCGGGCCTGGATCCGGGCCCGGCCGGGCGCGTTGGTGCCGGTACCGCCGGCGGGTCCCGTCGTCCCTGTAGCCAAGACGTCACCTTCCTGTCCGGCGGGACGGACGCATGCCGCCCACGCCTTCGTCGTCCGCGTCCGCGAAGAGGATCGGGTCGTAGGGCAGGTCGGACATCACTTCGGTCGGCGTCGGGACGGGAGCGACCACCGGTTCGCTCTCGGCGACCGTCTCGGCCAGGAAGCCGAGACTGGTCCGCGCCCGTTCCACGTCGTCGCCGAGTCTGCGGACGCCGTACGTGTCGCCGAGCGTGCGGCGCAGAGCGCGCACCGCGCGTGTCAGATCGTCGAGCCTGCGCCTGGCCTGGGCCAGGTCCTCGTGCGCCCGAGTCGTCAAGATCGCGCTCACCTCCTGCTTTTCCGGCGCCACGTCGTCGGGGGCCGGGGGATGGGGATGGTGTTGCGGACTTGCCATTGATTCCCGAGGTGGGAACGTCGGCAGTCTGGCGCGAACGATCAATCGATGGAAAGTGTTTCGCGGATCTGGTGGGTCACAGATCGGAAAAACATGATCACCGATACAAAGATCACCGGAAATTCGATCTTGATGGATCAAGATCGAATTTCCGGTGATCAGGACGAACGGGGTTTCAATTCGTGGCGATGCTCGGTGAAAGTCGAGGTTTAACGATCTTCCGAGCGCAATGTGGCGGCCGGACTGGATTCCACCCGGGTGCGGGTCGCGGCGATGCGCGGGCGGCCGGGAAGAACGCCTTCCGCTTCGACGAGCGCCGCGCGGGCGGCGGTGATGTCGCCTGCGGCGCACACGCACAGCGCGAAAGTACACAATGCGTCGGCGTGCCCCGCACGAGACGAGCGCTTTTCGGCCGCGACAAGGCGTTTGGCGGCCCGTACCGCCTTCGTCGCGTTTCCGTGCAGCACCATCAGCAGCGGCTCGTCGTCCTCGGCCTCGAGGCGGATGGTCGCACCCGACGGGTGCCGGTAGGAGTCGTCGGGTTTGCGCAGTGCCTCCTCGGCGGCGGCCAGGTTGTCCGCGAGCGGCACCGTGCCCATGATCAGCGCCTGCACCATCACCTCGCCGAACAGCGCGCGGGCGGTGTCCCACGCGGGGTGACTCGGGCCGATCCGGTCCAGGTAGGCCCGGGCGACCGCCGCCGCGGCCGCGTCGTCGGCGTGTGCCTCCAGCGACTGGACTCGCGCGAAAGTGCGATAGGGCTCACTTTCGGGGCCCTCGGGGATGAGATCGGCCAATTGTTCGACCATTGCTACATCCCCGTCGCGATACGCCTCGGTGGCCCGCTCGTAGAGCAGCCGGGCCCGCCCCGTCGGGGTGCCCTGATCGGACGGCGGGGGCGTCGCGTCGGCCCCCATATCGGGCGAAACAGGTCCAAAGGACCCGTCCGGTCGGTCGGCGGCCCGCCGGGACCACCGCTTGCGGATGCGCTCGTTGAAGGACTCGCCAGACTCGCTCACACCTACGGATTCTGCCCTGTGGGGCCCTCGAACGGCGGCCGGCGGGCGCCGGCACCGAGCGGGGGACGCTCCTCCCCGTACGATTGACCTTGGCGCCGAGGAGGCAGGCCGGTTCGCGCGATGCCCATCGCGCGGCTGAGGAGGCTCGCGGTCGCCGGCCCGTCCGTAGCATCCCCGACTGAAGCCGAGAGACACGCAGCCGTGCCCACGCGCCATGACATCCGCAACGTCGCCATCGTCGCCCACGTCGACCACGGCAAGACCACCCTCGTCGACGCCATGCTGAAGCAGGCGGGCACGTTCAGTGCCCACCACCAGATGGACGATCGGGTGATGGACTCCAACGACCTGGAGCGCGAGAAGGGCATCACCATTCTCGCGAAGAACACCGCCGTCGCCTATCACCCGAAGGACGGTGGCCCCACGGTCACCATCAACATCATCGACACACCCGGCCACGCCGACTTCGGCGGAGAGGTGGAGCGCGGCCTGTCGATGGTGGACGGCGTCGTGCTGCTCGTCGACGCTTCGGAAGGCCCGCTTCCGCAGACCCGCTTCGTGCTCCGCAAGGCGCTCGCGGCGAAGATGCCGGTCATCCTGTGCATCAACAAGGTCGACCGTCCCGACTCGCGCATCTCCGAGGTCGTCGACGAGACCTACGAGCTGTTCATGGACCTGGACGCGACCGAGGAGCAGATCGAGTTCCCGATCGTCTACGCGTGCGCGCGGGACGGTGTGGCCACCCTCGTGCGTCCCACGGACGGCACCGTGCCGACCGACAGCGACAGCCTGGAGCCGTTCTTCCAGGCCATCCTGGACTCCATCCCGGCTCCGGAGTACGACGAGGGCGCACCGCTCCAGGCGCACGTGACCAACCTGGACGCGTCCAACTTCCTCGGCCGGATCGCACTGTGCCGCGTACACCAGGGCACCATCCGCAAGGGCCAGCAGGCCGCCTGGTGCCGGCACGACGGGACCATCGAGCGGGTCAAGATCACCGAGCTGCTGATGACCGACCAGCTCGAGCGCAAGCCCGCCGAGGAGGCCGGCCCCGGTGACATCATCGCCATCGCCGGCATCCCGGAGATCATGATCGGCGACACCATCGCCGACCCCGAGGACCCGCGTCCGCTGCCGCTGATCACCGTGGACGAGCCCGCGATCTCGATGACCATCGGTACCAACACCTCGCCGCTGGTCGGCAAGGGCGGCAAGGGCCACAAGGTCACCGCCCGCCTGGTGAAGGACCGCCTCGAGCGCGAACTGGTCGGCAACGTGTCGCTGCGCGTGCTGCCGACCGAGCGTCCCGACACGTGGGAGGTCCAGGGCCGCGGCGAGCTCGCGCTGGCGATCCTGGTCGAGACCATGCGCCGGGAGGGCTTCGAGCTCACCGTGGGCAAGCCGCAGGTGGTCACCCGCGAGGTGGGCGGCAAGATCCACGAGCCGGTCGAGCGACTGACCATCGACTCGCCCGAGGAGTACCTCGGCGCGATCACCCAGCTCCTGGCATCCCGCAAGGGCCGCATGGAGACCATGACCAACCACGGCACCGGCTGGATCCGGATGGAGTTCGTGGTGCCCGCGCGCGGCCTGATCGGCTTCCGCACCGAGTTCCTCACGGACACCCGGGGCACCGGCATCGCGCACAGCGTGCACGAGGGCTACGAGCCGTGGTTCGGCGAGATCCGGACCCGCAACAACGGCTCGCTGGTCGCCGACCGCGCGGGTGTCGCGACGCCGTTCGCGATGATGAACCTGCAAGAGCGCGGCCAAATGTTCGTCGAGCCGACCACCGAGGTGTACGAGGGCATGATCGTCGGCGAGAACTCGCGCGCCGACGACATGGACGTCAACATCACCAAGGAGAAGAAGCTCACCAACATGCGCTCGTCGACCTCCGACGAGACCGAGAAGCTGATCCCGCCGCGCAGGCTCTCGCTGGAGCAGGCGCTGGAGTTCTGCCGCGAGGACGAGTGCATCGAGGTGACCCCGGAGACCGTGCGCATCCGCAAGGTCGTTCTCGATCAGAAGGAGCGTGGCCGCTCGGCCTCGCGCGCCAAGCGCTGATCGGTTGACGGTCGCCGTCGCGCGACCCGAGACGAGCCGGTGACCTGCGGTCGAACCCGCAGGTCACCGGCTTTTCGCATGCCGAGACCAAGTCGATATCTTTGCCCGGTTATATTCGTTATGTTGGCTATGTGAGCGAAATAATCGATCAATAATCGATCAACTCCGAAGTTCCAAAGAAACGCAAATGTTAATTACTTTCCGTTTCAAGGTTTACTCTGACTGCCTCTTGACGTCCGGGTAATTGGGTTGCGAGAGTCCGTGCGGCCACCAAACCAAACGGCACTCGGTCGAACCCGACCTCACCTCGGGGGTATTTGCGGCAATGACCATGCAACCCCAGCTGGTCCCGGAAGCGGGCGGACCCTCGGCTTCAGGGGAACCCGGCGCGATGCTCGACAAGACGGGCGTCGGCGCCGTACCGAAAGAGATAGTGGGGCGCTCGCCGAGCCAACTGGCCTGGCGGCGTTTCCGCAAGGATCGTATCGGTATGGTCTCGACGGCCATAGTTATTTTCTTTTTCGTGATCGCTTTTGCCGCGCCCTTGATCTCGAAGCTGTACGGAAAGAACCCGTACACGCGTTACGGCCAGACCGAGCCCGGGCTGCTCAACTCTCGCGGCTTCCCGATCGCGCCCAACGGCGGCATGTCCGGGGACTACTGGTTCGGCATCGAGCCGACGCTGGGTCGGGACGTGCTGACCCAGCTCGTCTACGGCATCCGGACGTCCCTGTTGCTCGCGATCATCGTGGTCCTGATCGTCACGATCACGGGCACCATCCTGGGGATCACGGCCGGCTACCTCGGCGGCCGGACCGACTATGTGATCAGTCGGGTCATCGACACCCTCCTGGCGATGCCCTCGCAGCTGTTCTTCATTGCCTTCACGCCGATCGCCCTCGCACTGTTCGTGAGCGACCGCGAGACCACGCCGGCCTGGCTGAGGGCCACGGCGCTGATCATCGTGCTGTCGATATTCGGCTGGACCCGGATCGCCCGCATCCTGCGTGGGCAGGTGCTGTCGATGCGTGAACGCGAGTTCATCGAAGCCGCCAAGATCAGCGGCGCGAGCTCCAAGCGGATCATCTTTCGCGAGCTCCTGCCCAATCTGTGGACCCCGATCCTGATCGTCGCGACGATCGAGGTGCCGACCTACGTCACCACCGAGGCCGCACTCTCCTTTCTCGGCGTCGGCATGACGGAGCCGACCCCCGACTGGGGCCGGATGATCCACAAGGGCTTCGAGAACATGCAGAGCGACGTCACGTACATGGCCTTCCCGGCCGCCGCGATGGTGCTCTTCGTGCTCGCCTTCAACCTCTTCGGCGACTCGGTTCGCGACGCGCTGGACCCCAAGGCCAACCGGTGACGGACAGCGGTCGCCCTCCGGGCCGACGCGCGTAAACCGCATCCCGTCGCGGCCTTCAAGTCTGCTTCTGGCACTTCCTGCACGCCGTAAGGCACAGCCGGGTGAACCCGGATTTCCTAACGAGGGGATTACATGAAAACGACGGGGAAGCACCGGTTCGCCGCGTTGCTCGCAGTGGGGGCCCTCGCGGCCTCGGCGTCCGCGTGCAGCAGCGGTGGCGGGGACGAGAAGGAAGAGCAGGGCAAGCCGCAGGCCAAGACCGCGGCGGTCTCCGTGGGTACGGCTGCGGACTCGAAGGGGCCCGCTCCCGAGATCCCCGGGGCCAAGAAGGGTGGGGTCGCCGGCGTCCTCAACCGAAGCGGCTTCTCCCACCTCGACCCGCAGCGCACGTATGTCAGCAACCTGATGACCATCTCCGAACTGGTCTCCCGGCGCCTGACCTTCTACAAGAAGGAGGGCGACAAGACCACGCTCGTCGGCGACTTGGCCACGGACCCGGGCAGCACCACCGACGGTGGCAAAACCTGGAAGTTCACCCTGAAGGACAACCTCAAGTACGAGGACGGCTCGCCGATCGTCGCGGCGGACGTCAAGTACGGAGTGGAACGTTCCTTCCACAAGCCCTACAACCAGGGCCCCAAGTGGGTGCAGCAGTGGCTCACCGGCACCGAGAACTACTTCGAGGCCTACGAAGGCCCGTTCAACGGCAAGGAGTTGGGCCCGGACAAGATCGAGGTGCCCGACGCGAAGACGATCATCTTCAAGTTGACCGAGGCGCACCCCGACTTCCCGTTCGCGGTCGCCATGGGTACCTCGTCGCCGATGCCCAAGGCCAAGGAGACCAAGGACGACAACGACCGCAAGCCGTTCGCGAGCGGTCCCTACAAGGTCACCTCGCACGAGCCGGACAAGTCTCTGGTGCTCGACAAGAACCCGAACTGGGACCCGGCCACCGACGCGATCCGGCACCAGTACGTGGACCAGTTCAAGTTCGAGCTCGGGGTCACGGCTCCGCAGCAGTTCCAGCGGCTGACCGCCGCGGCCGGCAGTGACGCCGCCGCGTTCACCCTCAACGAGCGCCCCGACGCCAACTTCGCGCAGCAGATCGCGACCGACCCGGCACTCAAGAACCGGGTCACCGACGCCGTGGGCCCGTACACGAACCGCTGGGACATCAACAACAAGCGGATCACCGACGTCAACGTGCGCAAGGCGATGCTGACCGCGTTCCCGCGCAACTCGGCCCGACTGGCCGAGGGCGGCCCGACCGCCGGCGACTTCGCGAACTCGCTCGCGTCGGTGACGCAGCTCGGCTTCGCGCCGTACAAGAGCCTGTTCGACGGTCTGCCGCCGGACGGTGACCAGGCCAAGGCCAAGCAGATGTTGGAAGCGGCGGGCAAGGTCGGCCAGAAGGTCGTCTTCTGCTTCACCACGTCCAAGACCCAGCAGGAGCGTGCGCTGCCCATCATCGACTCGCTGAACAAGGCGGGCTTCCAGATGGAGCGCAAGGAGATCTCCGACAAGGAGTACTACGACGTCATCGGCAAGTTGGACACTCCCTGCGACCTGTACTGGGCCGGCTGGGGCGCGGACTGGCCGACCGGTGCCACCGTCTACACCCCGGTCTTCGACGGTCGCAAGGTCACCGACGACGGTGAGAACTACTCGCAGTACAACAACCCGAGCGTGAACGCGGAGATCGACCGGATCCTCAAGATCACGGATGTGAACCAGCAGGCCGTCGAGTGGATGAAGCTGGACCAGAAGATCATGGAGGACGTGCCGACGATCCCGTACCTGTACCAGCGGCACCGTCTCGTCTACGGCCCGCAGATCGGTGGGGCCGGGCTGAACATCCACGGTGCGATCGACCTGCACAACATCTTCGTCAAGTAGTAGCCGTCAGCCCCTCTTCCGGTTGATCCGACGGTGAAGCGTTCGGTCCGGGACCCCGAGACGGGGTCCCGGACCGACGCGGCGGGACGGATCCACCCCCTGGGCACATCGCGGAGGAAGCCCGGCCTCATGCTTCGATTCCTGGTCCGTCGGCTGATCGGCGTAGTGGCGATCCTGCTCGTCGTCAGCGGCATCACCTTCTATCTCTTCTTCGCGGCCTCCGGCGCCGACGACGTCGTACGACTTTCGTGCGGTCGCAACTGCACCCCGGAGATGCGCGAAGTCGTCCGGCAGAACCTCGGCCTGGACAAATCCCTCATCGAACAGTTCTGGATCTTCATCTCGGGGATCTTCACCGGACGTACCATCGGTGACAACGTGTGCGACGCGCCGTGCCTGGGCTACTCGTTCGCCAACAACGAGAACGTCTTCGACAAGTTGGCCGACCGTTTCCCGGTGACCCTGTCGCTCGCGATCGGCGCGATCCTGCTGAGCATTACGATCGGCATCGGGATGGGCGTGTTGGCCGCGCTCAAGCGCGGCAAGACCACGGACAAGGTGGCCACCAGCGTTGCGCTGCTCAGTGGCTCCGCCCCGATCTACGTCCTGGGCCCGCTGTTCATCTACGTCTTCGTACAGCAACTCGGATGGCTCGACCGCCCGACGGACCCCCCATCGTTTTTCGGTGATCCCGGAGGATGGGCGTCCGCGTTGCTGCTGCCGTGGGTGTGTCTGATGACCATCCATATGGCGATGTACTGCCGCCTCACCAGATCCACGATGGTCGACGTGTTGTCCGAGGACTACGTCCGAACACTCAAGGCCAAGGGCCTGTCCGGGCGTAGCGTTTACCTCAAACACGCGTTCCGCGGCGCGCTCAGCCCGATCGTCACCGTGCTCGGCGTCGACATCGGCGTCTTGATGAGCGGCACGATCATCACCGAGTCCACTTTCAGCCTGCACGGTATCGGCATGCTCGCGGTGTCCTCGGTGGTCGACTCCGACCTGCCGATGATGATGGGCGTGGTGATGGTCGCGGCCACCTTCACGATGCTCGCGAACCTCGCGGTGGACATGGCCTATGTGGCCATCGACCCCCGGGTGCGGCTGTCATGACGGGCGGCCCGCGATGAGACTGCGCCGCGGCGCTGCCACGAGCCCCGCCCCATCCGAAGCGTCCACCAAGCCCACCACCGCCGCGACATCCACGGATGCCACGGTCTCCGACGAACAGGCCCAGGAGCAGGACATGGCCGCCGGCACCGACACCACCGACGGCACCGCGAGTCTGGTCAAGCAGCGGGATTCGAGCCCGTCCGGCGACCGGCCCGACGCGTTCTTGTCGGTCCGCGACCTACAGGTCCACTTCACCACCGAGGACGGCGTGGTCAAGGCCGTCGACGGGTTGTCCTTCGACGTCGAGAAGGGTCGCACGCTCGGCATCGTCGGCGAGTCCGGATCGGGTAAGTCGGTCTCCTCGCTGACCATCCTGGGGCTGCACAACCGCGAGCGGACCAGGATCGAGGGCGAGATCCGGTTCGACGGCCACGAGTTGGTCAGGATGCCCGAGCGCAAGCTGCGCGACCTGCGCGGGCGACGGATCTCGATGATCTTCCAGGACCCGCTGACTGCGCTGTCGCCGTTCTACACGGTCGGCGAGCAGATCGCCGAGTCCTACCGCCGGCATACGGGCGCCAATCGGCATGACGCGCACGCGCGGGCCATCGAGATGCTGGACCGGGTCGGGATCCCCAATCCCAAGACCCGCGTGAACGACTATCCGCACCACTTCTCCGGTGGTATGCGCCAGCGCGCGATGATCGCGATGTCCCTGGTCTGCGACCCCGACCTGCTGATCGCCGACGAGCCGACGACCGCGCTCGACGTGACGGTCCAGGCGCAGATCCTCGATCTGTTGCGGGACCTCCAGGACGAGTTCGGCACCGCGATCCTGTTCATCACGCACGACCTCGGCGTGATCGCGTCGATGGCGCACGACGTGCTGGTGATGTACGCGGGGCGCAGCGTGGAGAGGGGCACCGTGCGCGAGGTGCTGAAGAACCCCCGGCACCCGTACACGTGGGGGTTGCTGTCCTCGATGCCCAACCTGTCGGGCGACGTCGACATCCCGCTGCGGCCGGTGCGCGGCACCCCGCCGAGCCTGCTGGCGCCGCCCTCGGGCTGCCCGTTCCACCCGCGGTGCGACTACGTCGACGCGGTGGGTGGCGATCGGTGCTCGACCGAGCGCCCGCCGCTCGCCCTGGTGGACGGCCGAGGTGCCGCGTGCCACCTGAGCGCCGAGGACAAGCAGCGGATCTTCATCGACGACGTCCGTCCGCTGCTGGGCTGACCGCCCCAGCCCGGCCGACGACGGTAGAAAGCAGGAGTAACGACGATGACCGAGACGATCAGCGAGTCCCCGGCGCCGACCCCGGACCCGGCGCCCGAGTCGCCCGGCGAGCCGCTGCTCGACGTGCGGGGCCTGGTCAAGTACTTCCCCGTCAAGGGGGGCGGCCTGGTCCGCCGCAAGATGCTCCAGGTGCGCGCGGTGGACGGGATCGACCTGTCGGTCGCGGCGGGGGAGAGCGTGGGCCTGGTCGGCGAGTCCGGTTGCGGCAAGTCCACGACCGGCCGGCTGATCAGCCGGCTGCTCGAACCCTCCGGCGGCACGATCCGCTACGACGGCAAGGACATCACGCACGCAACCCGGCGGCAGATCGCGCCGATCCGCACCGAGATCCAGATGATCTTCCAGGACCCGTACTCGTCGCTGAACCCGCGACAGACGGTGGGCGCGATCATCGCGTCGCCGATGGAGGTCAACGGGATCGCTCCCGAGGGTGGCCGAAAAAAGCGGGTTCAGGAGCTCCTCGAACGTGTGGGCCTGAACCCCGAGCACTACAACCGCTTCCCGCACGAGTTCTCCGGCGGGCAGCGCCAGCGGATCGGTATCGCCCGCGCGCTGGCGCTGCAACCGAGGCTGATCGTGGCCGACGAACCGGTCTCCGCGCTCGACGTGTCGATCCAGGCCCAGGTGATCAACCTGCTCCAGGGCCTGCAACGGGACCTGGGCATCGCGTTCGTGTTCATCGCGCACGACCTCGCGGTGGTCCGGCACTTCTCCCAGCGGGTCGCGGTGATGTACCTCGGCAAGATCGTGGAGATCGCCGACCGCACCTCGCTGTACTCCAACCCGCACCACCCGTACACGCACACGCTGCTGGCCGCAGTGCCGGAAGCGGACCCGGACAAGGGCGCGAACCGGACACGTGTGCACGCCTTCGGCGACATGCCCAGTCCGATCAACCCGCCGTCGGGTTGCCGGTTCCGCACTCGCTGCCCCAAGGCGCAAGACGTGTGCGCGAACGAAGAGCCGCCGCTGATCGAGATCGAGACCCTGCTGGAGGGTCATCGCGTCGCGTGCCACTTTCCCGGACCACTGGAGGCCACCGCGAAGGCGGAGGAGATCATGCCCGAGGAGCGAATCGAAGCGGCTCTGGAAGCGGGGATCATTTCCGACCCTCAGTAACGGCCGGTTGTTATATCGCAGTCGCGAACGGGATGCCACCGATTTGGTGGCATCCCGTTTTCGTGCTTTCCTTGCAGGTCAGCTACGCGCGTTGAACCGTTGCCGGCAACCGGTCCGCGCCGTCTCGATCGACCGTGTTCGGTCACGCTCGGTAGCGTTTCTCGCCTGTCGAGACGAGGAAGGGGCGTCCTAGGGGTGTTCGCTCATCGGACTGTATGCTCCGGACAGCGGTGCATGGTGTCCGTTTGATACGGCTTCGTTACTGGTCTCAAATGTCTGGGTTTCGAGATTGATCATAGATTTACGTGATCAAACTGAAACCTGCAGGGGATTGGTAGCAGCCAATCGGTGACGGATAGTGGATCCGCTTGTGCTCGGAACCTGGTCATGCGCTCGGGGGCGCCGACTCTACGAGCAGCTGTGACGGAAGCTTCCCGCTTGGAAGCCCCGTTGCACTTCACTTCGGTAGTGATTTCCATGAGGAGGCAACCCATGCGCGGAACAACGCGCGTGAAGTGGGTCGTCGGCATGGCCGTTCTCGGCCTGGCGGCGACTGCGTGTGGCAGCAGCGATGACGACAAGGGCAGCAAGGGCGGCGGGCTTCCGGCCGGCTATTACTCCGCAAGTGCCACCGAGCCTCAGAGCCTCATCCAGCCCGCGAACTCGAACGAGACTGGCGGGTTCTACGCGCTCCAGTTGATGTTCCGCGGCCTGTACACCTACGACTCGAAGACCGGCCAGCCCGTGCCGGCCATGGCGCAGTCGGTGGAGAGCCCGGACTCGACGAACTACACCGTGAAGATCAAGCCGGGGTGGACCTTCCACAACGGTGAGCCGGTGACCGCCAAGTCCTACGTGGATGCCTGGAACTGGGGCGCGTACTCCGAGAACAAGCAGATCAACTCGAGCTGGTTCAACCTCATCGAGGGCTTCGACGCGCTGCACCCGGAGAACGGGGCGCCGACGTCCAAGGAGATGACCGGCCTCAAGGTCGTGGACGACAACACGTTCACGGTCAAGCTGATCCAGCCCGTCTCGTCGTTCAAGTCGCGCCTGGGCTACGTGGTGTACGCGCCGCTGCCGACGGAGTTCTACAAGGACCCGAAGAAGTACGGCGAGGCGCCGATCGGCAACGGTCCGTTCCAGCTCGATACCGCCAACGGCGGCTGGAACCACAAGAAGTCGATCACCGTCAAGAAGTTCGACAAGTACGCCGGTGACGACAAGGCGAAGTCGAACGGCGTGCGGCTGGACATCTACACCACGTACGACGCCGCCTACACGGCGCTGCGCGACAACAAGCTCGACGTGATCGACCAGATGCCGGCGTCGGCGGTCGGCAGCTTCAAGAAGGACCTGGGCGACCGCGCGATCGAGGCCCCGCAGTTCTCGATCCAGAAGGTCGGCTTCCCGCTGTACGACGCCGGCTGGGGCGCGCCGGGCAAGGAGAAGGTCCGCCAGGGCCTGTCCATGGCGATCGACCGGGCGAGCATCGTCAAGGCGATCTACAAGGGCGCCGAGCAGCCGGCGACCGACTGGCTGGCCCCGAACATCCCGGGTTACAGCAAGGACATCACCGGCGACCTCACCAAGTACGACCCGGCGAAGGCCCGTGAGCTGGTCCAGGCCGGCGGTGGCATCCCCGGTGGCAAGCTCACCATCGCCACGAACGCGGACGGCCCGCACAAGGAATGGGTCACCGCGGTCTGCAACAGCATCAACGAGGCGCTGAAGCTGCCGGGCGCCTGCGAGCCGAAGCTGTACCCCGAGTTCAGCGTGGCGCGCAAGGACATCACCGACAAGAAGATGACCGGCGCGTTCCGGACCGGCTGGAAGGCCGACTACCCGTTCCCGGACAACTTCCTGTCCGACATCTACATGACCGGTGCGGCCTCCAACGACTCGGGCTACTCGAACCCGGCCTTCGACGACCTGGCCAAGCGCGCGATGGCCGCGTCCGACCAGGCCGAGGGTGTCAAGCTCTGGCAGCAGGCCGAGCAGCAGATGGCGAAGGACGTTCCGTCCATCCCGCTGTGGTACTACGTGACCAAGGCCGGCTCGTCGACCAAGGTCTCCAACGTCCAGTTCGACCCGTACGGCAACCCGGTCTTCACCGAGGTCACCGTCAAGTAAGTGATCCGGACATGACCCGGCACTGACATCGGTCCGGCCGCACCCTGGGTGCGGCCGGACCTTGCCGGTGGCGGGCCGGGCCGGCGACGTGCGATCCACGGCGCCGGTCGCTGGTCCGATCCCTCGCTTCGGGCCGACGACGACAGCAGGAGGCTGGCAATGGGGCGATATGTCGTACGGCGACTGCTCCAGATGATCCCGGTGTTCATCGGGACCACGTTCTTGATCTACTACATGGTCTATCAGCTGGGTGGCGACCCCATCTCGGCCATGTTCGGCGACAGGGGTGCCGACCCCGTCTTCGTGCGCCAGATGCGGGAAGAGTTCCACCTGAACGACCCGCTGATCGTGCAGTACTGGTACTACATCACCGACCTGCTCCATGGTGATTTCGGGACGAGCTTCAACGGCCGTCCCGTTGCCGACGAACTCAAGCGAGCCTTCCCGGTGTCGATCCGGCTCGCGATGATCGCATTTGCGATCGAGGTCGTCGTCGGCATCGGCCTGGGTCTGCTGTCCGGCCTGCGCCGCGGCAAGTTCGTCGACACGCTCGTACTCGCCGGCACGCTGGTGGTCATCTCGATCCCGGTCTTCGTGCTCGGCACCGTCGCCCAGTTCTGGCTGGGTTCGGAGTGGGGCATCTTCGAGGCCACCGCCACCGTGGGCGACGCGACCTGGAGTCAGCTCCTTTTGCCGGGCATCGTGCTCGGCTCACTTTCCTTGGCCTTCGTCGCCCGACTCACCCGGACCAGCGTCGCGGAAAACATGCGCGCCGACTACGTCCGCACGGCGACCGCCAAGGGCCTTCCGCGCCGCCGGGTGGTCACTCGCCACCTCCTGCGCAACTCGCTCATCCCCGTGGTGACGTTCCTCGGTGCGGATCTCGGCGCCTTGATGGCCGGCGCGATCGTGACCGAGGGCATCTTCAACGTCGACGGTGTCGGCCGCCTGATCTACCTCGCGGTCACCAAGCACGAGAGCTCGACAGTGGTCGGCGCGGTGGCGGCGTTGGTGATGATCTACCTGGTCATGAACCTGATCGTCGACCTGCTGTACGCCGTCCTGGACCCGAGGATCCGGTATGCCTGACATGAACAAACAGCAGCGTGAACAGCTGCCGACCAGCAGCGACCAGCAGCCCCAGTCCGCCATCGAGTTTCCCGGCAGCCTGCTCGCGGACGAAGAGGGCACGACGCTGGAGAAGCGCGGCGCGTACTCCGCGCCGGATGCGCAGGGACCGCAGGACAAGCCCCGCGGAGCCTGGGCCGAGGCGTGGCGCGAGCTGCGCAACAGCCCGAGCTTCTACGTGTCGGGCGTGCTGCTGCTGTTCCTGGTGTTCATGGCGATCTTCCCGGGTGTGTTCACGAACATCGACCCGCGGCACTGTCCGATCCTGGACACCAACCAGGACCCGTCCGGCGACCACTGGTTCGGCACCAACGTCCAGGGCTGCGACGTGTACGCGCGCACCGTCTACGGCGCCCGCGCCTCGATCATCGTCGGCGTGGCCACCACCGCGTTGATCGTCATCATCGGTGGTCTCATCGGCGCGCTGTCCGGCTACTTCGGCGGCTGGCTGGACACCATCCTGGCCCGCGTCACGGACATCTTCTTCGGTATCCCGCTGCTGCTGGCGGCGCTGGTGTTCATGAGCTCGGTCAAGGAGCGCACCGTATGGACCGTGGTGGCCGCGCTCGGCGTCTTCGGTTGGATGCAGATCGCGCGCATCATGCGCGGCTCGGTGATCACGGTGAAGAAGTCCGACTACGTGGTGGCCGCCAGGGCGCTCGGCGCCGGCACCCCGCGCATCCTGGGTCGGCACGTGTTGCCCAACGCGATCGCCCCGGTGATCGTGGTCGCGACCATCTCGCTCGGCACCTTCATCGCCACCGAGGCGACGCTGTCCTTCCTGGGCATCGGGCTGCCGCCCACCGAGATCTCATGGGGCGCGGACATCAGCTCCGCGACCACCGCGCTGCGCGACTCGCCGTATCAGCTGATCTTCCCGTCGGTCTTCCTCTCGGTCACGGTGTTCAGCTTCATCCTGCTCGGCGACGCGGTGCGCGACGCCCTCGACCCGAAGCTCCGCTGAGGGAGGGGACAGACAAGTGACGACGATCGACACGAAGAACAAGCCCGAGGGCTCGGGCCCGGCCGCCGCCGCGCCGCTGCTCGAAGTGGACAACCTCCACGTCGAGTTCCGCACCCGCGACGGCGTGGCCAAGGCGATCAACGGTGTCTCGTACGACGTCAGCGCCGGCGAGACGCTTGCGGTGCTCGGCGAGTCCGGGTCCGGCAAGTCGGTGACCGCGCAGACGATCATGGGCATCCTGGACATGCCGCCGGGGCACATCACCGGTGGTGAGATCCGCTTCCACGGCAAGGACATGCTCAAGATGTCCAAGGAGGAGCGCCGGAAGATCCGCGGCCAGAAGATCTCGATGATCTTCCAGGACGCGCTCTCCGCGCTCAACCCGGTGTACTCGGTCGGCTTCCAGCTCGCCGAGATGTTCACCGTGCACCGCGGGATGTCCAAGAAGGACGCCAAGCTCAAGTCCATCGAGCTGATGGATCAGGTGCGCATCCCGGCCGCCAAGGAGCGGGTGGACGACTACCCGCACCAGTTCTCCGGCGGTATGCGCCAGCGGATCATGATCGCGATGGCGCTCGCGCTGGACCCCGAGCTGATCATCGCGGACGAGCCGACCACGGCGCTCGACGTGACCGTGCAGGCGCAGGTGATGGACCTGCTCGCGGAACTCCAGCGCGAGCGCAACATGGGTCTGATCCTGATCACCCACGACCTCGGTGTGGTCGCCGACGTCGCGGACAAGATCGCGGTCATGTACGCGGGCCGGATCGTCGAGCAGGCGCCGGTGCGCGACCTGTACCGGCAGCCGACCCACCCGTACACCAAGGGTCTGCTCGAATCGATCCCGCGCCTGGACCACAAGGGTCGCGAGCTGTACGCGATCAAGGGTCTGCCGCCGAACCTGATGCGCATCCCGTCCGGCTGCGCGTTCAACCCGCGCTGCCCCTATGCGCAGGACGTGTGTCGCAGCGAGATTCCGCCGCTGCACGAGATCTCGGTCGGGCGTGGCAGCGCGTGCCACTTCTGGGAGACCGTGATGGAGGGAGAAGTCCGTGGCTGAGTCCCCGAACGGCGCGACCAGCGCCGATCTGCGCAAGGTCGTCAAGCCGGTGGCGCAGGGCGAGCCGATCCTTCAGGTGCGGGGGCTGGTCAAGCACTTCCCGATTACCCAGGGCATCCTCTTCCGGAAGAAGATCGGCGCCGTCAAGGCCGTCGACGGCGTCACTTTCGACCTGATGAAGGGCGAGACCCTCGGCCTCGTCGGCGAGTCGGGTTGTGGCAAGTCCACGGTTGCCCGGTTGCTGATGAACCTGGAGTCGATCACCGCGGGCAGCGTGCTGTACAAGGGCGACGACCTGGCGAAGTTGTCCGGTCGTGCGCTCAAGGCGGTGCGCCGCAACATCCAGATGGTCTTCCAGGACCCGTACACCTCGCTGAACCCGCGGATGACGGTCGCCGACATCATCGGCGAGCCGTACGACATCCACCCGGAGGTCGCGCCCAGGGGCGACCGCAAGCGGCGGGTGCAGGAGCTGCTCGAACTGGTCGGCCTGAACCCGGAGCACATCAACCGGTATCCGCACCAGTTCTCCGGCGGTCAGCGTCAGCGCATCGGGATCGCCCGGGGCCTCGCGTTGAACCCGGAGATCATCATCGCGGACGAGCCGGTCTCCGCACTGGACGTGTCGGTGCAGGCGCAGGTGGTCAACCTGCTGGAGAAGCTGCAGAACGAACTGGGTCTGTCGTACCTGTTCATCGCGCACGACCTCTCCGTGGTGCGGCACATCTCGGACCGCGTCGCGGTGATGTACCTCGGGCGGATCGCCGAGATCGGCACGGACGCGCAGATCTACGAACACCCGACGCACCCGTACACCCAGGCGCTGCTGTCCGCGGTGCCGGTGCCGGACCCGGACGGCCGCGAGCACCGCGAGCGGATCATCCTCACCGGTGACGTGCCGTCGCCGGCGAACCCGCCCTCGGGCTGCCGGTTCCGCACCCGGTGCTGGAAGGCACAGGACATCTGCGCCGAGCAGGAGCCGTTGCTGGAGATCCGGAAGGGTCTCTCCGGCCTGGGCGCGCACGACAGCGCGTGCCACTTCGCCGAGGAGAAGGACATCGTCGGCGCGGCCTGATCAGCCTCCGACCACGCAGCGCCCGCCGTTCCCGACCGGGAACGGCGGGCGCTGTGGCATGTGGCGGCTCGGTCGGGCCGCCACAGACCCTCGCGGGGGTCGGCGCTCGTCCCGGCTTGGCGTGAAGGAGCCTCCCGGATCTGCTCGCCGCCATCCTCGGCTACGCGGACGGCGTCAGCACGCGCCGGCCGCGACCCGCGATACGACGCGAGCGGGCCGCACCCCGGGTGGAGTGCGGCCCGCTCGCTCGGTGCCGGGTGTGCCGGTTGTCGGCCGCCGGTGGGTCAGTCGGTCGCGGGGCGCGCCAGTGCGCGGCGCAGGAAGTCGACCTGAAGGAGCAGCAGATTCTCCGCGACCTGCTCCTGCGGCGTCATGTGGGTGACGCCGGACAGCGGCAGCACCTCGTGCGGGTAGCCCGCCGCGAGCAGGCTGCTGCTCAGGCGCAGCGTGTGCGCCGCGACCACGTTGTCGTCGGCGAGACCGTGCACCAGCATCAGCGGCCGGTGGGTCGACGCCTGCTCACCCGACCCGACGCCGAAGGACAGCGAGTTCCGACGGTAGGCGTCCGGCTGCTCGGCCGGCAGGCCGAGGTAGCGCTCGGTGTAGTGCGTGTCGTAGAGCTCCCAGTCGGTGACCGGGGCGCCGGCGACCGCCGCGTGGAAGACGTCCGGGCGGCGCAGCACCGCCAGCGCGGCCAGGTATCCGCCGTAGGACCAGCCCCGGATGCCCACCCGCGTGGTGTCCAGCCAGGGCCGCTCGGCGGCGACCGCCGCCAGGGCGTCCACCTGGTCCTGGAGGGTGATCGGGCCGAGGTCGAGGTGGACCGACTTCTCCCACTCGGGGGAGTGCCCGGGAGTGCCCCGGCCGTCCGCGACCAGCACCGCGAAGCCCTGGTCGGCGAACCACTGCGAGGTCAGGTGCGGGTTGCGCGCGGCGAGCACGCGCGGGCCGTGCGGGCCGCCGTACGGGTCCATCAGGATCGGCAGTCGCTCGCCGGAGGCGGGGTCGAACCCGGTCGGCAGGAGCAGTGCGCACGGGATGTCGCGGGCGCCGGCGCGGAGCAGTTCGACCCGCGCGGTGAGCACGGGAGTGGCCGCGTGCGAGGTGATCTCGGCGAGCTCGGCGCCGTCGCGGTGCACGGTGACCCGAGCGCCGAAGCGGTCGAGCGAGGAGGACAGCAGCACCATGGTGTCGCCGGAGCGCACCGCGTTGTGCACGCCGGGCTCGGCGCTCACCCGGGTGACCCCCTCGGCGGCGACCCGGTACACGTGGATCTCGCCGATCTCGGGGTCGCTCGCGTCGGTGCCGGCCGATGCGGTGATCAGCACGTCCTCGTCGGCGATGTCCAGGATCGAGCGCACGAACAGGCGCCGATCGGTCAGCTCCTTGTCCGCGACCACCACGCGACGGGCGCCGTCGGCGTCGACCAGGCGGACCAGCCGGCCGTCCGGCGTCCAGGCGGGCACGCCCGGGACCAGGTCGATCCACACGTCGTCGCTTTCGCCGTGCAGCTCGCCGGTGGTCCCGGCGGCGATGTCGACGGCGAGGGTGAGCATGCGCTTCTGGTCGCGCGGCTGCACGCACAGCAGCGGGTCGCCGCCGGCCGACCAGTGCACGCTCGCGAGGTAGGGGTATGCCGCGCGATCCCAGGTCAGTTCGGTACGGGTGCCGTCGAGGCCGATCAGCCACGCGGTGACCTCGGCGTTGGGGGTGCCGGCCGCGGGATAGGCGACCCGGGTCGGTGCACTGGCCGGGTTGGCCGGGTCGCTGATCCACCAGCGGTCCACCGGCGCGTCGTCCACGCGCGCGACGATCAGCGCGGAGCCGTCGGGGGCCCACCAGTAGCCCCGGTAGCGGGACATCTCCTCGGCGGCGATGAACTCGGCCAGGCCCCAGACGACGTCGTCGCCGTCGGGCTCGGCGAGCGCGGTGTCCCCGGAGCCGTCGGCGGCCACCACCCGCAGTGCGCCGGCCGCCGCGTAGGCGATGTGCGTGCCGGTCGGGGAGGGACGCGGATCGATCACCGGGCCGGGCACGGCCAGCTCGCGCGGGGCCTCGCCGTCGGCGAGGGACACGGCGAACAGCCGGCCCGAAAGGGTGAAAGCCGCCAGGTCACCCGCACCGTCGAGCGCGTAACCGACGATGCCGGCCGCCCCCTCGCGACTGCGTTCGCGCCGGGCCCGCTCCTCGGCGGAGAGGTCCTCGGCCGCGCCGCCGAGCAGCACCGCGGGGTCGGCCACCAGGCGCTCGACGCCGGTCTCCGGATCGAGCGTCCACAGGCACGTGGTGGGGTCGTCGGCGGTCTTGGACCGCAGGAAAGTGATCCGGCCGTCGGCGATGCCGAAGCTGCGCGGAGCGCCTTGGGTGAAGCGCTGCGTGCGGGCGTATTGCCGGGGAAATGTGATCTCCGAGCTCATGCGCCACAGCGTACGTGGCGGGGGCGTCGAGGGAAGGGGAGACCGAGGGAGAGTGCGGACGCCAGTACGAAGACCACCTCGCGCCCGCTGAACGAGTGAACTCTCTGCGTGATCGTCGGCTTACAGTCCGTGTGTAGACATGTCCCTTCGGGTCCGGCGGCCGGCTCCCCCGAGCAAGCCTCGAACCCCCTGCGCACAGGAGGTGCGTGACCGTGGTGGTGTCCGTCTCCGCCGTGCTGCTGCTCGGTGTCACCGTCGTCTTCTTCGTCCGGAAGTCCGCACTCAGGCCCCTCCACGCGATCGTCTGCACGATGCTCGGCTTCTACCTGTCGACAACGTCGATGGCCCCCTCGATCCGAGACGCGGGCATGAGCTTCGCAGGGGTGCTGAACGACATTCATTTCTGACCGGGTGTCGTCGGCGTGGGGTCCGGGGGTCGCCCCCGGGGTGGTGCAGTGCAGGGGTGTTGAACGACATTCATTTCTGACCGGGTGTCGTCGGCGTGGGGTCCGGGGGTCGCTCCCGGGGTGGTGCAGTGCAGGGGTGTTGAACGACATTCATTTCTGACCCGGTGCCGTCGGCTCCGGGTGCGATCGCGTCCTCGCCGGGCCGGTCGGTGGGTCGGGCTTTGTAGGCTCGTCTGCCATGACCAATCGATGGCTGGCCAATACCGGTGGCACCCGAGGGCCCGAGTACGCCGAGCGGTTTCGCCGACTCGCCGCGGAAGGGCGGGACATGCACGGTGAGGCGCGGTTCTGCGACGCGCTGCTGTCCGAGCCCGCGCGCGTGCTGGACGCGGGCTGCGGGACGGGTCGGGTGGCGATCGAGCTGGCCCGGCAGGGCCACGAGGTGGTCGGTGTCGACCTGGACGCCTCGATGCTGGCCGAGGCCGAGGCCGCGGCGCCCGGACTGACCTGGGTGCTCGACGACCTGGCCGACCTGGACCCGCTGCCGCTCGGCGGGCGCGGCAGCTTCGACCTGGTGGTGGCCGCCGGCAACGTGATGATCTTCCTGACGCCGGGCAGCGAGGCCGAGGTCGTGCGCACGCTGGCCGGGATGCTGAAGCCGGGCGGGATCCTGGTCGCCGGATTCAGCCTCGCGGGCGGTCCCGACGGCGCCGGGGCCACGATCGGCGTCGATCAGTACGAGGACGCGTGCGCGGCGGCCGGCCTGACCCGCCGCACCCGGTACGCCGGTTGGGCGCGCGAGCCCTGGATCGACGGCGGCGACTACCTGGTGGCCGTGCACGCGATGCCGACCGGCTGAGCCCGTGACCGCGGGGTGGGCGCGCCGGTCGGTCGGATCGGCTGCGTAGGCTGTCGAGCATGACCGAACGCACTGCCGAAAGCCCGCTGCGCCTGTTGCTCGTGCACGCCCACCCGGACGACGAAGTGATCAACAACGGCGCGTCTATGGCGCGCTACGCGGCCGAGGGTGTGCACGTCACGCTCGTCACCTGCACGCTCGGTGAGGAGGGCGAGATCCTGGTCCCCGAACTGGCCCACCTGGCGGCCGACCGCGAGGACGCGCTCGGGCCGCACCGGATGACCGAGATCGCCGACTCGATGAAGGTGCTCGGCATCTCGGACCAGCGCTTTCTGGGCGGCCCGGGCCGCTACCGCGACTCCGGGATGATGGGCGTGCCGACCAACGACCGGCCCGACTGCTTCTGGCAGGCCGACGTCGACGAGGCCGCCGCGCACCTGGTGCCGGTGATCCGCGAGGTGCGCCCGCAGGTGCTCGCCACCTACGACGAGCGCGGCGGCTACGGCCACCCGGACCATATCCAGGCGCACCGGGTGGCGCTGCGCGCCGCCGAGTTGGCGGCCGACCCGACCTACGCCGAAGGCGAGGGCGAGTCCTGGACGATCGCGAAGGTCTACTACAACGTGATGCCCCGGTCGGTCCTCAAGGCCGGCATCGAGCGGATGATCGAGGCCGGCCAGGAGGTGCCGTTCACCGTGGTCGAGGTGGACGAGTTGCCGTTCGCGGTGGACGACGACCAGGTCACCACCGCCGTGGACGCGGGCGACTACGTGGGCGCCAAGTTCGACGCACTGCGGGCCTACCCCACCCAGGTCTCGGTGGAGGACGGCTTCTTCGCGCTGTCCAACAACATCGGCCAGAGCATCATGTCGGTCGAGCACTATCGACTGATCCGCGGCGAACTCGGGCCCACCGGCCCGGACGGCCGCGAGGTCGACCTGTTCGCCGGACTGCGCCCGTAAGGTAGCCCTCGTGCCAGACAAAGCCGGCCGCATCGCGGCATACGTCGTGCTGTTCCTGCTCGGCGTGGTGATCGCCTTCATCGGGGCGTTCACCCAGGCGGCCTACCCGCCCGCCGGGCTGATCGTCGCGCTCGCGGGCAGCGGCGGCCTGTTCGTCGCGGGCGGTTCGCTGCTCAAGACGAAGGCGGGGGCCGCCGTGCCGGTGGCCGGCTGGATGCTGACCGTGCTGTGGCTGGCGAGTTGGACCAAGCCCGAGGGCGACTGGATCTTCGTCAGCGGGTTCCTGTCCTACATCTTCCTGCTCGGTGGCACCATCTTCGGTGTCGCGGCGGCCACCTACCCCTGGGGCGGCATCAAACCCGTCCTTCTTTCGGGTGAATCGGTGAAGACGCGTACGAGGTGAGTCCCTTGCCCAGCCATGCTTGCCGACGGCGCGTGCTTCGAGGCAGGCGACGGTGCGGGATAACGGTGTGGCAGGAGCGCAGTATTGTGGTTGCCGAGGTGCAGTGCGCGTCATGCCCTGTCCATGGGGCCGTCGCGACCGACTCCTCTAGCCCGTCGTACCGGGCAACCTCGGTGGCCGAGTTCGTCCACTCGCCTTCGATGGGGAGCAGGAAAACCCTCGAAGGCGGTGTCACGACCCGCATGCGGCGTGTGTCAACGCACCGCCGTCGCACTTTCTTGGATACCGTCCGACCCCGGGCGGGGGCGGCCGTGCGCCGCCACGCAACCTTCAGCTGTCGGAGAGCTCGTTCTTCGTGAGTAACGACCAGCCCCCCACGCCCGACGACCCGGGCGCGCAGCCGCGCCGCGACGATGTCGGCGGTGATCCGCATCCGTTCTTCGGACGGGTCGGCCGCCCGTCGCCGGTCGCGCCCGCTGCCCGTGAGCGATCCGCCGCGCCCGCGTCGTCTCCGCATCCATCCCCCGATCCGTTCGGGGACGACGACGAGTTCGCGTCGTGGTTCGACGACGAACCGCCCCGGCCCGCGCCCGTCGCGGGGCCGCCGGGTGGCTCGTCGTGGCCCAGCGCGGACGACGATGTGCCGCCCGTCGCGGAACCGCCTCGGCAGGAGGCTCCCCCGCTGGGGCCCAACGGCCTGCCGCAGCGCGTTCCCGGCGCCTCGGGAGCCAGGAGTCTGACGGCCGACGGTACGGGCGCGCCCGGCCCGGTGCCGTTCTCGGACGCGCCGCCGCAGGCGTTCGTACCGGCGCAGCACGGGCAGCCGCCGGCCCACCGGCAACCACCTCAGGGGCAACCGCACTCCGTCGCGCCCGCCGCCCACGGGGGGGAGCGCGGTGTGGGTGTGCCCGGTGCGGGTCTGGACGACGTCGGCTACGGCCCGCCGCCGGGGGGTGAGCCGTTCGCCCACCCGATCGGGCCGACCCATCCGGCGCCGGGCCAGGCACCCGCGGAGAGCGGCGGGCTGCCGACCCGGGTGGGTCGGCGCCGGCTGATCGCCGGCTTCGGCACGCCCGAGGCCGGCCCGGTGCCGGCGTTGCCCGCCGAGGAGGCGGTCGCCGAGTCGGACGCCGAGTCGGGTGACCAGACCATGACCACCCGGGTCAGCATCAAGATCCCCGGGTCGCGGCCGATCCCGCCGGTGGTGCTGCGGGGACAGGCTCCGCTGCCCTCCCAGGACCCACCGCGCTGGACGCGCGACGGCGAGGCCGACGGGCCGTACGAATACCAGACGCGGCATGAGCAGGACGCCGCCGACCACGGGTTCCCGCAGTACGGCACGACCGACGCGCACGCGGCGGAGACCGGCGCGGCGCACCCCGACGACACCGAGGACCGCGCCGACGATCCGCGCACCGCGCCCGCACGACCGCGGCGGCGCAAGCCGAAGGCGCTGATCGCGTGCGCGGCCGGGCTCGCGGTGCTGGGTGGGGTGTACGGCGCGTCGCTGGCCTATGCCGGCGGCGGGGTGCCGCGCGGCACGTCCGTGCTCGGCGTCAACATCGGCGGCCAGTCCCGGGACGAGGCCGTTCGTACGCTCGAACAAAAGCTCGGCGACCGCACCACGAAGCCGATCCGGCTCACTCTGGCGGGCAAGCAGCTCCAACTCGACCCGGCCGTGGCCGGACTGCTGCTCGACGCCCGTGCGACGGTCAGCGAGGCATCGAAGGGCGGGATGAACCCGCTCACCTCGGTGCCGGCGATGTTCGGCAAGACCCGCGAGACGGCGCCGCGTACGGTCGTGGACCCGGTCAAGCTGGGGGCCGAGTTGGAGGCACTCGCCGCCGAGGCCGGTGGCGCGCAACCGGACGGCGGGATCTCGTTCGCGGGCGGTCAGGCCGCCGCGGTCGCGCCGGCCAAGGGCAAGGTGTTGGACACCACCGCCGCGGTCAAGTTGGTCCAGGCGGCCTTCCTGCGCGGCAACGGTCCGGTCGAACTGCCCACCAAGACCGCCGACCCGAAGGTCACGCAGGCCGAAGTGGACCGCGCGATGCGCGAGTTCGCGGTGCCCGCGATGTCCGGACCGGTCACCCTGACGGCCGGCAACAAGAGCCTCAAGCTGGTCCCGGCCGTGCTTGCTAAGTACCTCACGATGGTCCCGGACGGCAGCGGCAGGCTACAGCCCAAGATCGACGTGAACGGGCTGCAGGACGAACTGGGCCAGACCTTCTCCTCGGTCGGCGACAAGCCGAAGAACGCGACGTTCAAGGTCGAGGGCAAGTTGGCGGCCGGCGCCAAGGTGTCCGTCGTACCGTCCGTGGCGGGCAAGGGCGTCTCCGGCGCGACCGCGGCCGACGCGCTGCTCACCGTGCTGGCCAAGACCGGCACGGCCCGCACCGCGAAGGTCAACCTCGGCCCGATCGAGCCGGAACTGACCACCGAGGCGGCGAACAAGCTCGGCGTCACCGAGGTGATGTCGACGTACACGACGAACTACCCGTACGCCGCATATCGGTTGACCAACATCCACCGGGCCGCCGATCTGATCACCGGTTCGGTGATCAAGCCCGGCGACACCTGGAGCCTGAACAAGACGGTCGGCGAGCGCACCGCCGAGAACGGCTTCGCCAAGGGCACGATCATCAACAACGGGCGCTTCCAGACCGACTTCGGCGGCGGCGTGTCACAGGTGGCCACGACGACCTTCAACGCGGTGTTCTTCGCCGGGCTCAAGGACGTCATGCACCGCCCGCACAGCTTCTGGATCGACCGCTACCCACCCGGTCGCGAGGCCACCGTGGCCTGGCCCTCGCTGGACCTGAAGTTCCAGAACGACTCCGGGAAGAACGTCTACCTGGAGTCCACGTACACCGATTCCACGGTGACCGTGACCCTGCTCGGCACGCGCCGGTTCGACGACATCAAGGCCGAGCCGGGCAGCAAGTACGACGTGGTCAAGCCCAAGTCGGTGGTGGACAAGTCGGCCGGCTGTGTGGAGCAGGCCGCCTCCGACGGGTTCAAGATCGACGTGACGCGGGTGTTCATCCAGGGCGGCAAGGAGACCGCGCGGGAGAAGTTCCACACCAAGTACGACCCGGCGGACAAGATCACCTGTGATCGCACCGGCGGCGCGGAGGGCGAGGGCCAGGGACGCACGGCGGACTCACCGCCGCCGGGCGCGATGCCGGTGCGCGTCTCGGACGACTAGGTCGTAGGTCGGGTCCGCCGGGCCCCGGCGGGATCCGCCGGCGGGCCTGGCGCCGCGCACTCTCTCGCACGCCGGACGGGCGCCTCGCCCGTCCGGCGTCGTGCGTTCGCGGCCGGGCCGGGTCAGTCCGTGGGACGGCCCACGTCGCGGGACAGGTCCAGGGCCAGGAAGCGGTCCAGGTAGGCCAGCGCCTCGAACCGGGCGCCGGGCGCCAGTCCCTGGTCGCGGGCCAGCTCGACCACGAGCCGAAGCGCGGTGCGGGTGTCCAGGCCGTCGTCGAGCGCGGCGTGGATCGGCTCCACCGTCTCGCTCGGCAGCGCCCGGGACGGGGACTCGGCGCACTGTGCCGTCCGGGCGCGCAGCTCGACGAGCGTGCGCTCGGCCTCGGCAGCGCCGTGAAAGCCCTTCGGGTCCGCGCGCAGCGGCTCGTCCGCGGCCAGCGAGAGCAGGAGCAGGCGCAGCGTGAGCGGGTCCTCAGGGTGCGGGATCGGGCACCGCGGCGCCGCCTCGATCTGCGCCGCCGGATGCAACACGTGCACCCGGGCCTTCGGGCCCTGATCGCCGCTCTCGCCGATGTACAGGTCGATCGCGCCGTCCGGCTGCCCGGTGGTGGGCACCGGCATGTTGTACCGTCCGTGGCCCGCCGCGTCCTGGACCTGGGCGCGGTACGGCAGCTGATGGATCGTCACGGTCAGCCGGTGTCGGCCCGCGACGCGGCGGAAGGTGTCGGCGAGGATCGCCGCGCGCAACGAGCGGCTCGGATACGCGACGCGCACCCGTCTGCCGATCGAGGTGGTCACGGGCTCGGACTTGCCGGTCTGGGAGTCGGTCAGTCGCACCATGCGCCCACGGTAGGCGCCATGACATCTGTCATGGCGCGATCAGGAGGTTTCCCACTTCACCGTGTTGGCGCCCGCCGCCACCCTGGATCCATGACGATCACGGCTGGAAAACAGACGACCGCGCCGGCCGTCGCGCTCAGCGGTGTGCGCAAGAGCTTCGGCGATCTGCGCGCCGTGGACGGGCTCGATCTGCAACTGCACCAGGGCGAGACGGTCGCACTGCTGGGCCCCAACGGTGCCGGCAAGTCCACCGCATTGGACCTGCTGCTGGGCCTGACCCGGCCCACCGAGGGCACCGTCGCGTTGTTCGGCGGCGACCCGCGCGACGCGATCCGGCTGGGCCGGGTCGGCGCGATGTTGCAGAGCGGCGGCCTGATGCCGGACGTGACCGTCGGCGAGATGGTCGAGCTGGCCCGCGACCTGCACCCGCGCCCGTTGCCGCAGGCGGAGGTGCTGCGTCGGGCAGGCATCGAGGATCTGGTCGGCAAGAACGTCGCCAAGCTCTCCGGTGGGCAGGCCCAGCGGGTGCGCTTCGCGGTCGCCATCGCGGGCGAGGTGGACCTGATCGTCCTGGACGAACCCACCACCGGCATGGATGTGGACAGCCGGCAGCGGTTCTGGGGGAGCATGCGCGAGCAGGCCGAGTTGGGCCGCACCGTGCTGTTCGCGACGCACTACCTGGAAGAGGCGGACAACGTCGCCGACCGGGTGCTCGTGCTGCACCGCGGCAAACTGCTCGCCGACGCGAGCGCCGCGCAGATCAAGGCTCGCGCGGGCCTGCGCCGGATCGCCTTCGACCTGACCGAGACGGTCGAGCGGCTCGAATCCACCCTGCGCGCGCTGCCCGGCGTCGTGCAGCTCGAACTCGGCGGCGACACCGTGCGCATTCGCAGCGACGACGCCGACGAGACGGTCGCCGCGATCTACGCCGCAGGCCTTCGGCCGCGCGGCCTGGAAGTGGCCGGACTCGGCCTGGAGCAGGCGTTCCTGGCGATCACCCAGCAGGCGGACGAGGCGGAAGGCATGGAGATCGCGTCATGAGGACCCTGATGAGGCTGGAGATCCTGCGGATGCTGCGCAACCGCCGGTACCTGATCTTCACGCTCGCCTACCCGGTCGCGATGTACCTGATCTTCGGCAGCCAGTCGGGTGATGTCGACGGCACCGACGTCGCCGCCTACATCATGGTGTCGATGGCCTCCTTCGGCGCGGTCGGTGCGACGCTCAGCGCGGGTGTGCAGCGGATCGCGGCGGAGCGGCAGAGCGGCTGGACCCGCCAGCTGCGGCTGACCACGCTGACCGGGCGGCAGTACGTGATCTCCAAGCTCGCGTCGGCGGCGGTGGTCAGCCTGCCCGCGATCGTGCTGGTGCTGTTCACCGGTTTCCTGCGTGGCGTGCGGCTGGATCCGTGGCAGTGGGGCGTGCTCGTGATCGCGCTGTGGTTCGGCTCGTTCGTCTTCGCGGTGCTGGGGATCGGGCTGGGCTATCTGGTCGCGCCCGACTCCGCCCAGCCGGTGTTCATGCTGGTCTACCTGGGCATGGCGGTGCTCGGTGGGATGTGGGTCCCGTTGACCGGGTTTCCGCAACTCCTCCAGGACATCGGGCATGTGATGCCGACCTACCGGTTCGGCGAACTCGGTTGGGAGGTGCTGGCCGGCCGGCATCCCCGGATGTCGGACATCGCGATCCTGGCGCTGTATCTGGTCGCGTTCACCGCGTTGGCGGCGTGGCGCTACCGTCGCGACGAGCAAAAGGTCGCGGCCTGAGCGGGATCGCGCGGCCCGGGATCTCGTCCACGGAGGAGCACACGGCATGAACTGGTCGGACCCGACGCGGCAGGACAGCGCGCGAGGGCGGGCGATCCGGATGTCGTGGTCGTTGTTGTGGCTGTTCTTCCTCACCCCGGTCGTGCACGACCTGGCGACCGGGGGCTACGGCCCGGCGCGGCTGGTGCTCGGCTCGTTCGGGCTGCTGGTGGTGGTGGTCTGCTACGTCTCGCTGGTGTTCGGCGGGATCGGCTGGTTCGGCCTGCTCGGCCGGGTGCAGAGCGCACTGCGCCGGGTGCTGGACACCGATCGCACCCTGCAACTGACCTGCCTGCTGTTGTGGGCGACCTCGGTCGGGCTGATCCTGGCCTTCGACGACGAGTGGCTGGGTCTGATGGTCTACGTGTCGGTGTCGCTGGGCGCCGGGCTGCGCTTCCCGCAGTCGATGTGGGCGATCCTGGGCTGCGTGCTGACCGGGCTGGCCCTGGGCACGCTGCTGGACGCGGCCGGGAACGACATCCTGGTGCTCGCGTTCGTCACGGTGCTCACCGGCGGCCTGATGATCGGGATGCGCCGACTCATGGAGACGCTGGTCGAGTTGCGCGAGGCCCGGGAGATCGTGGCCCAGCTCTCCGCGAACGAGGAGCGCCTGCGGATGGCCCGCGACCTGCACGACGTGCTCGGCCACTCGTTGTCGCTGATCACGCTCAAGAGCGAACTCGCCGGCCGATTCCTGCCCGGGCACGTCGAGCGCGCGGCGGAACAGGTCGCGGACATCGAGCGGGTCAGTCGGCAGGCGCTCGTGGACGTGCGCGAGGCGGTCGGCGGCTATCGACGCCCGACCTTCGCGGTCGAGCTGGCGGGCGCCCGGATCGCGGCCCGGGCGGTGGGCATCGAACTGGCCCTGCTGCCCGAACAGTGGCCGGTGTGCCCCGACCCGGAAGCCGAGGCGGTGCTCGCGTGGGCGCTGCGCGAGGCGGTCACGAACACGATGCGGCACAGCGGCGCGCGGCGCTGCACGGTCACGCTGGGCACGGGGCTGGTGTGGAGCCTGGACATCGCGGACGACGGGCGCGGTGCGGCACGCTGCGAGGGAAACGGGCTGAGCGGGCTGCGTGAGCGGTTCGCGCTGGCCGGCGGCGACCTTCGGGTGGGTGTTCCCGACGAGGGCCGCGGGTTCAGATTGACCGCTTCGGTCCCGGTGCTTCCCGGTAAGGGCGACGTGGGGCAGATCGATCCCGGGGTGAACCGCTAACGTTCGGGCCGTGATCAACGTGCTGCTCGCCGAGGACCAGGCCATGGTGCGCGAGGCGCTGGCCGCGTTGCTCGGCCTGGAGGAGGACATTCGTGTCGTCGCCCAGGTCGCGCGCGGAGACGAGGTGCTTCAGGCGGTTCGCACCAGTGGCGCCGACGTGGCACTGCTGGACATCGAGATGCCCGGCCAGGACGGCCTCGCCGCCGCCGCCGAGCTGCGCCGGGCCGTACCCGGGTGCCGGATCGTCATGCTGACCACGTTCGGCCGGCCCGGCTATCTGCGCCGGGCGATGGAGCTGGGCGCGGACGCGTTCCTGGTCAAGGACGCGCCGGCGGCCCAACTGGCCGACGCCGTCCGGCGGGTGCTGCGCGGTGAGCGGGTGATCGACCCCACGCTCGCGGCGACCGCGCTCTCGGTGGGCGCCGATCCGCTGACCGAGCGCGAGCGCGACGTGCTGCGTGCGGCGGCCGACGGCTCGACGGTGTCCGAGATCGCCTCGCGGCTGCACCTGTCCGAGGGCACCGTGCGCAACCACCTGTCCTCGTGCATCGGCAAGACGCACGCCCGCAATCGGGCGGACGCGGTGCGCATCGCGCACGAGAACGGCTGGTTGTGAGCGGCGGCCCGCACCGCGACGCCCGGGACCCCGAACCCGCCCGATCCCGCCCGATCCCGAGGGTGAGCGGGACGAAGCGAAGTCGGGCGCAGCCTGCACACCCGGTCCGTGGGCATGCCACACCATGCCGTGATCCACGGCTCGTAGCCGGGGTTCGATACCCGAATCTCTCCTGTCGAGACAAAGGATCTTTCGTCTCGGTCGCCCGAACGGGTCGATGGGACACGGACCCGAAGGCCGGTAGAGTCCTCGTGCCCGGCGGCCGGAGTGCCGCCGGAGAGGATGTCGGAGGAAATGGGCATGGGGTCGCACCGGGCAAGCGGTCCCGAGCCGGGTGCCGGTCGTCCGCGCCGAGAGCGGATCCGCTGGGCCGCCGCCAGTGCCGCGCTCGCCGCGCTGCCCGCCGCGCTGGTCGTGGCCCTGTCCGGGGACTCGCCCGGGCGCGACCACGTGCTCAGCGCCGACTACGTCCGCACCGGTTCGTGGCCCACCGGGTACAGCGGTCAGTACGTCCTGCGCAACCTGGGCTCCGACACGGTCAAGGGCTGGACGCTGCGCTTCGACCTGCCGGGGGGCACCCGGATCGCCAACGTATGGAACGGCCGCCTGGCACCGGCCACGGGCAAGTACACGGTGCGCAACGAGAATTGGAACAAGGCGCTGCGCCCGGGCGAGAGCATCGTGGTCGGCTTCGAGGTGCGCCGGGACGGCGCCGGCGTGGCGACCGCGAACGAACCGGCCCGCTCCGACGGCCCGATCGCGTGCACGATCAACGACAGGCCGTGCAACGTGTCCGTCCCGACCGCGTCCGGCGACCGCTCGGCCACGGCCGGGCCGATCCCGCCGATCGGCCCGCGCGACGGCACCGAACGGCACACCGCCACGCCCGCGCCCACCCCCACCGGCACCGGCACCGGCCGGGCAGGCGCCTCCACGACCACGTCGCCGACCCCGAACGCGAGCGGAACCGGCGGCGGTGCCGCGCCGCGCTCGGGCGCGGTCGAACACATCGCGCCCTACCTGGACATGACGCTCGCCGGTGCGCTCGACCCCACCCGGGCGGGCTCGGTCGGCGAGGTGCGCGAGCGCACGCTGGCCTACGTCGTGGACGGTGGCGGCTGCCGGCCGATGTGGGGCGGGGTGACCCGACTCGACGACCCGGTGACCACCGGCCGGATCGCCTTGCTGCGTGATGCCGGTGGGACGATCCGGGTCGCCTTCGGCGGCGCCGGCGGCACCGATCTCGCCGCGTCCTGCGGCACGCCCGAGGAACTGGCGTCCGCCTACCGGCAGGTCCTGACCGCGACCGGGGCGACCGGGATGGACCTGGACATCGAGGGCCGCTCGCTGGTGCGCCCCGACGTGGTCCAGCGGCGCAACGCGGCGCTGTACCTGCTCCAGGAGGGCGCCCGGGCAGCCGGCCGGGCCGTGGACATCGGGTACTCGCTGCCGGTGGACCCGCTCCAGGGGCTGGGCGACGAGGCCAAGGCGCTGCTGCGGGACGCCGTCGCGCAGCGGGTCGAGGTCTCCTACGTCAACGTCAAGGCGCTGAACTACGGCGCCGCGGTGGCCCCGCGACCGCAGGGCCGGATGGGCCAGTTCGCGAGCGACGCCGCACATGCCGTGCAGGGGCAGATCCGTGAGGTGTGGCCGCACCTGTCCGAGGAGCAGGCCTGGCGGCGGGTGTCGGTGACGGTGATGATCGGCCGCAACGACGTCGCGGGTGAGGTGTTCACACTCGAGGACGCGCGCAGGTTCGCCGAGTTTGCCCGGACGGTGCACCTGGGCCGGGTCGCGTGGTGGTCCGCCGCGCGGGACCGGCCGTGCCCCGACGGCTCCGACGCCGAGGCGGGCGCCGACCCCACATGCAGCGGGATCGCCCAGGACGCCGACGCGTTCCTGCGCATCCTGAGCGGCTGAGTCCCGGCGTCGAAGCCGGTCGAGAGCGCGGTTGTCCGCCGCACCCGGGCCCGCTGCCGGGGCTCAGTTCAGCCGTGCCCGGGCGGCCTTGGCCTCGGCCAGCACACCCTCGGCGACCTTCGGGTCGATTCGCTCGACGAGTTCGGCGTACTCCTCCAACTGCCGGGCCCCGGCCGCGAACTGGCCGGTCTTGGCGAGCAGCGAGCCGCGCTCGTGGCGCAGCGCCGCCGGATGGCGCGGCAGCAGCAGGGACAGCTCGACCGCCCACAGCCGGGTCCAGGCGCCCTCGATGCCGCGCTCGGGCTGGGCGGCCCACGCGCGGATGTTGTTGAGCACCCGGAGCAGGATCGCGGTCGGTCGGGCCGGCTGCAAAAGCGCCGGATCGCCCGCCTGGTCGCCCGCCTCCGCGGCCAGCCTGCGGGCCCGCGACACCGACAGCGGCACCCCGCCGTGGAACGGGTCGGCCAGCTCGAACGCGCCGTCCGGATCGCCGATCCCGACCACGAAATGTCCTGGCAACGCGACGCCGTACACCGGCAGCCCGGCCCGTCGGCCCACCTCGATCCACACCACCGACAACAGGATCGGCAGTCCGCGTCGCCGGCGCAGCACCTCGTGCAGCAGCGACGAGCGCAGATCGGCGTAGTCCGACTGCTGCCCGAAGAAGCGGGCCCGACCGCCGAGCACGAGCGCGAGCGCCGCTGCGGCCCGCGCCGGGTCGTACTCGGGACCCGCCTCGGCCCGCACGGCCGCCGCGAGTCGGTCCAGCTCGGCGGTGCCGGCGGCCGGGTCGAAGGTCGGATCGACCTCGACGCCCATCAGCAGTGCGGCCTCGGCCAGATCCACCTCGTCCGCCCGGACCACCGAGGCGAACCGGTCGCGTGGGTTCCCGGGGACGCTCACGGGCGTGCGACCGGCGATCGGCGGTAGTGGTAACCGTGGTGGTCGGTGAAGCCGAGCGCGTCGTAGAGCTCGCGGGCCGGCCGGTTGTCCGATTCCACCTGGAGCCACCCGGTGACCGCGCCGCTCGCCAGCGCCCGATCGGTCAGCGCCCGGACGATCGCCCGGGCGTGGCCCTGCCTGCGATGCGCCGGGTCGACCTCCAGGGCGGCGAAGCCCGCGTACCGACCGAGCACGCACACGCGTCCGATCGCGATCGGCGCACCCGAGACCGGATCGCTCACGGTCGCGAACAGGGTGCCCGGCGGGCCCTGGAGCACGTGCCGCTCGGCGCCGCCGCCCGGGCGGCCCGCGACGTGGTGGTAGAGGGAGAGCCACGCGTCGGTGAGGGTGTCCTGCACCCGGACCGCACTCGCGTCCACGTCGTGCAGCACGTCCGCCGCGCGCACCAGTCGCCCGGTGCGCATCAGGGCATCGCCCTCCCCGAGCCATCCGGCCGCGTCGAGGAAGCGGTCGAACGGGTCGTCGTGCGCGACCTGGAACAGGGTCGGCAATCGGCGTTTCTCATACCAGCGATTCACTCGATCGAGTGCCTCCTGGAACGGGACGCCGGGCTCGCCCAGGACCAGCACCGAGTTGGCCCGTCGGGTGAACCCCTCGGCCGCGCGCAGCAGCCATTCGCCGAACGTGGCGACCTCCGGCGCGGGCCAGGACCGGCTGGCCACGTCCTGCAATCGGGCCGGGGTGAGCCGCTGCACGGGCGGTGGGACCACCTTGGCGGCCACGATGCTCGCTTCGGCCACCCGGGCGATGCTGCCGTCCTTGCGGGTGATTGTCAGCACACCGTCGCGCCAGTCCACGAGGTCCCCCACGACGTCCGTGTAGGTCGCTCCGGAGTCCTCGGGCGGCAGCTCGCGGCGCACCGACACGCGTCTGCCCACATCCCGTGGTGTGATCCTCTTCACCTGTCCGGCTTCCCCGATCCGTGCTGACCTCGTCCGCCCACGTCTGCTGACGTGTTCCCGGCCCACAGGTAAGGGCCACCTGCTAGGAGTAGGCCCCGGCCCACCGCGATACTAGTTGTGGGCACCGACGTTGCCGCGCTCCCGCGCACCCTGTACCGCCCGCATGAGGAGGAACCCGACGTGACCTACGTCATCGCGCAGCCCTGCGTCGACCTGAAGGACAAGGCATGCATCGAGGAGTGCCCCGTCGACTGCATCTACGAGGGTGAGCGTGCGCTGTACATCCACCCCGACGAGTGCGTCGACTGTGGAGCCTGCGAGCCCGTCTGCCCGGTCGAGGCAATCTTCTACGAGGACGACACCCCGGAGCAGTGGAAGGACTACTACAAGGCGAATGTGGAGTTCTTCGACGACCTCGGTTCGCCGGGCGGCGCCTCGAAGATGGGCCTGATCGCCAAGGACCACCCGCTCATCGCCGCGCTGCCGCCGCAGGCGACCGGCGAGTAGAGCGACGTGACCGCTTCGCACAACGGTGCGGAAACGCCTACCGACCCCGCAGCCGCGCGGGGTCGGCGGGCGCGTCGCGTCACCGATCTGCTCCCCGTCTTCCCGTGGGACCGCCTCGAACCGTTCGGTGCGCGGGCGCGGGCCCACCCGGGCGGCGTGGTCGATCTTTCGGTGGGCACGCCCGTCGACCCCACCCCGGAGCTGATCCGGGACGCGCTGAGCGCGGCCGCCGACTCGCCCGGGTACCCGACCGTGTACGGCAGGCCCGAACTGCGCGAGTCGATCGCCGCGTGGCTGGTTCGCCGACTCGGGATATCCGGCGCGAACCCGGACGCGGTGCTGCCGGTGATCGGCACCAAGGAACTGGTCGCGGCGCTGCCCCATCAGCTCGGGCTCGGCCCGGGCGACACGGTCGCGCACCCGGCACTTGCCTACCCCACCTACGACGTGGGTGCGCGGCTGGCCGGAGCCACGCCGCTCGCGGTGGTGGACGGCACCCTGCCGGATCCCGCCGGCGTGCGGATGATCTGGTTGAACTCGCCGGGCAACCCGCACGGCGCGGTGCGCTCGGTCGAGGAACTGCGCGCGGTGGTCGAGTGGGCTCGCGCGCACGACATCCTGGTGGTGTCCGACGAGTGCTACATCGAGCTGTGCTGGGACGCCCGGGCGGTCTCGGTGCTGCACCCGGACGTGTGCGGTGGCTCGCACGAGGGGCTGTTGGCCCTGCACTCGCTGTCCAAGCGCAGCAACCTGGCCGGCTACCGTGCGGGCTTCGTCACCGGCGACCTCGCGGTGATCCGCGAACTGCTCGCGGTGCGCAAGCACGCGGGGCACATCGTGCCGGGTCCGGTGCAGGCGGCGATGACCGTCGCCTTCGCCGACGACGAACACGTCGCGGTGCAAAAGGCCCGCTATGCGGCCCGGCGCGCGGCGCTGCGCGGTGCGCTGGAGTCGGCCGGCTTCCGGATCGAGCACTCCCAGGCGAGCCTGTACCTGTGGACCACGCGCGACGAGGACTGCTGGGACACCGTGGCGTGGTTCGCCGAGCGCGGCATCCTGGTCGCGCCGGGCGACTTCTACGGCCCGCTGGGCAACCGGCACGTACGGATCGCGTTCACCGCGACCGACGAGCGGGTGGCGGCCGGCGTGGAGCGCCTCAAGAACGGATGAGCGGTAGCACGGGTGACCGGACCGGCGAGGCCCGAATTACCTGATGCATCGTCAGATATCGCGTCCCGGGACAGGGATAGGCTGCCGGCATGACCGTGAGGCTTGATCTGTCCCAGGACGCGGCGTCGCTCACCGCGCAGCTCGTCGACATCCCGTCCGTCAGTGGCGGCGAGCGTGTGCTCGCCGACGCGGTGGAGGAGGCGCTGCGCGCCCATCCGCACCTGACCGTCCACCGGGACGGCGATTCGGTGGTCGCGCGCACCGACCTCGGGCGGTCCGAACGCATCCTGATCGCGGGTCACCTGGACACCGTCCCGATCGCGGACAACCTGCCGTCCCGGATCGAGGGTCCGCTGATGTACGGCTGCGGCACGTCGGACATGAAGAGCGGCGTCGCGGTACAACTGCGTCTCGCCGCACACTTGGTCGAGCCCAATCGCGACGTCACCTACGTGTTCTACGACTGCGAGGAGATCGAGGCGTCCCGCAACGGGCTGCTGCGGCTGGCGAACACTCGTCCGGAGTGGCTCGTCGCCGACTTCGCGGTGCTGATGGAGCCGACCGGCGGCGCGGTCGAGGGCGGGTGCCAGGGCACGCTGCGGGTGCGGATCACCACGCTCGGTACCCGAGCACACTCGGCCCGCTCGTGGTTGGGCGACAACGCGATCCACGCCGCGGCGCCGATCCTGACCCGGTTGCAGGGCTACGAGGCGGCCAGGGTGGTGATCGACGGGCTCGAGTATCGCGAGGGGCTCAGCGCGGTCGGGATCGAGGGCGGCGTGGCGGGCAACGTGATCCCCGACGCGTGCACGGTGACGGTCAACTTCCGGTTCGCGCCCAACCGCAGTGTCGAGCAGGCGTTCGAGCACGTGCGGGAGGTGTTCGCCGGTTTCGACGTGGTGCTCACCGATGCGGCCGCGGGCGCGCTGCCCGGTCTGGACCGACCCGCCGCAGCGGCGTTCGTGGCGGCGATCGGGACCCCGCCGCGGGCCAAATTCGGCTGGACCGACGTGGCGCGGTTCTCCGCGATGGGCATCCCCGCGGTCAACTACGGGCCCGGCGACCCCAACCTCGCGCACAAGCGGGACGAGCACGTGGAGATCGCACTGATCGGGGACAGCGAGGAGCGGCTCCTGCACTGGCTTCGGTAACGAGCCGGCGCACCGTTCGCGGTGGTTCCCGGTAAATCCGATCACCCGTTGCCCCCGGCGTGACAGGGTGGCCGGATGGATGCGCGATTCGCTCCGGAGGAGCCACCCGAGTTCGCCTCGCCCAGTGAGGTCGAGGAACAGCATCCCGGCATGGGGCACCTCGGTACCGAGGCGTGGCGCGTGCTGCGGATCCAGACCGAGTTCGTGGACGGGTTCGGCATGCTCGCCGACCTCGGCCGGGCGGTGAGCGTGTTCGGATCCGCCCGGACCAAACCGGGGTCGCCCGAGTACCGGATCGGCGAGCGGGTCGGCCGGGCGCTGGCCGAGGCCGGTTACGCGGTGATCACCGGCGGCGGCCCGGGCGCGATGGAGGCGGCGAACAAGGGCGCCCGGGACGCGGGCGGGCAGTCCGTGGGCGTGGGCATCAAGCTCCCGTTCGAGTCCGGGCTCAACCCGTACGTGGACCGGGGCATCACCTTCAGGTACTTCTTCGCGCGCAAGACGATGTTCGTCAAGTACGCGCAGGGCTTCATCGTGCTGCCCGGCGGGATCGGCACGCTGGACGAGTTGTTCGAGGCGCTGACCCTGGTCCAGACCGGCAAGGTCACCCACTTCCCCGTGGTGCTGATCGGCCGCGACTACTGGACCGGCCTGATCGACTGGGTTCGTGACGTGGTGATCGCCCAGGGCAAGGCGTCGCCGGCCGACCTGGACCTGATCCGGATCACCGACGACGTGGACGAGGCCGTGCGCATCATCCGCGACGCCGACCTGGAGTGCTCCAAGATCGAGGCCGAGTCCCGCGCGGACAAGGCCGCGGCGGAACGCCGCGCCGGTGGCGGAGCAATTGCCACCTGACGGGCATTCGGGCGCCCCGTCGCGTTCACTTGGGGGACATCGACGGGCGAAAGCGTAGGGGCGTCCCGATTTTCTGCCTGTCACTGGAGAAACCAGATGTCGCTGTCCCGCAGGGGCTTCCTCGGTCGCACCGCCACCACCGGTGCCGGTGTCGCCCTCATCGGCAGCACCGGCATGCTGCTGGCCCCGAACGCCTCGGCCTCGTCCCGGCACAACGGGAACGGCCGGCCGCCGGCCCAGCCCGGCTACGGTGCGCTGATCAACGACCCCGCCGGGCGCTTGGCGCTGCCCAAGGGTTTCTCGTACCAGATCGTCACCGAGGCCGGTGTCACCAAGCTGGAGTCGGGCGAGGTGACCCCCAGCAACCACGACGGCACCGGCGCCTTCAAGCTGCGCGGCGGCGGCACCGTCCTGGTCAACAACCACGAGCTCGGCGGTTCGCTCAAGGACACCCCGCTCCCGGTCCCGCACCTGGCGGGTCTGGTCTACGACGAGGGTCTCGCCGGCGGCTGCACGGTGGTCGAGGTGAACCGTTACGGCAGGCGCATCCGCGAGTACGTCGGCGTGGCCGGCACCGCGACCAACTGCGCGGGCGGGGTGACCCCGTGGGACACCTGGCTGACCTGTGAGGAGACCGAGCAGCTGGCCGGTCAGGGCAGCGCGACCAAGGACCACGGCTACGTGTTCGAGGTCGACCCCTACGACCGCCGTGCCAACCGCGACCCGAAGCCGATCAAGGCGCTCGGCCGGTTCGCCCACGAGGCGGTCGCGGTCGACCCGCGTCGCGGTCACCTGTACCTGACCGAGGACGCGAGCAACCCGAACGGGCTGTTCTACCGCTGGGAGCCCCCGCGCCACTGGGACGGCGGCCGCGGCCGACTGCGCAAGCTGGCCGACGACGCGGGCACCCTCGCGGCGATGCGTTGCGTGGACGCGAGCGGCACGCACGTGGACGACCTCTCCCGCGCGACCGAGATCGGCACCACCTACGCGGTGAACTGGGTGACGGTGCAGGAGCGCGACGCCCGCACGGTATCCATCCGCAAGCAGTTCCAGAACACCGACATCACCCGCGGTCGCAAGATCGAGGGCATCTGGTGGGGCGACGGCGGCGCGTACGTCGTCACCAGCTTCGCCCGCAAGGAGAGCCCGGGCACGCCGCACGACGGCCAGATCTGGTTCTACGACCCGCGTCGGGCCCGGCTGACCCTGAAGCTGCGCTTCGGCGTCAACGCCACGCCGGACGTGGACGGTCCCTACGACGGCCCGGACAACATCAGCGTCTCGCCGCACGGCGGCGTGATCATCGCCGAGGACGGCGAGGGTGTGCAGCACCTGCTCGGCGCGACCGAGGACGGCAAGACCTACCCGATCGCCCGCAACGACGTCCCCGGCGGCAGCGAGCTGACCGGCCCGGTCTTCTCCGAGGACGGCCGCACGCTGTTCGCGAACGTGCAGACCCCGGGCACGATGTACGCGATCCAGGGCCCCTGGAAGCGTTGCTGATCAGCTGATCCGCCGGCTGCGGTCGGAGCCACTCTTCGGCGCCCGCGCCCACCTCCTCGGTGGGCGCGGGCGCCGAAAGACGTTCTCAGGGGGCCGCGCGGCGGCCCCGCGGGCCGGTCAGGCCAGGGCGCGCCGGGCCACCGCGGGCTGTCGGGTGCCGTGGATCGAGGACACCATGTCCAGCACCTGACGGGTCTCCTCCACCTGGTGCGCGCGGTACACCCGGGCACCCAGCCACGCGCTGACCGCGGTGGTGGCGAGCGTGCCGAGCAGGCGCTCGTTCACCGGCTTGTCCAGCGTCTCGCCGACGAAGTCCTTGTTGGACAGCGACACCAGGACCGGCCAGCCGGTGTCCACCATCTCGCCGAGTCGGCGGGTCGCCTCCAGCGAGTGTCGGGTGTTCTTGCCGAAGTCGTGCCCGGGGTCGATCAGGATCGCGTCCCGGCGCACCCCCAGCCGCGCGGCGCGCTCGGCCAGTCCGACCGTGACGTCCAGGATGTCGGCCATCACGTCCACGTAGCCGATCCGGTGCGGCCGGGTGCGCGGCTGCGCGCGTCCGGCGTGCGTGCACACGATGCCCACGTCGTACTTGGCGGCCACCTCGGCGAGCATGGGGTCCACCCCGCCCCACGCGTCGTTCATCAGGTCCGCGCCCGCCTCGCAGACCGCCTCGGCCACCTCGTGCCGCCAGGTGTCGACGCTGATCACCACGTCGGGGTGGCGGCGACGGACCTCGGCCACGAACGACGCCGTGCGGCGGATCTCCTCCGCGACGTCCACCTCGGCCCCCGGACCGGCCTTGACACCCCCGATGTCCACGATCCCCGCGCCCTCGGCGACCGCGCGTTCGACCGCGTCCAGGGCCGGCCGATCGTCGAAAGTCGCACCCTTGTCGAAAAACGAGTCCGGTGTCCGGTTGATGATCGCCATGATCACCAACTCGTCGCCACCGAACTCCTGTCGCCCCAGCCTCAGCGTCGTCACCCCGTCGACCTCCGCCCACACCCCGCACGTGCCACCTGACCCCCTGATCGTGGCACGATCGTCCCGTGTGACGACCCGGGGGCTTCCCGAAGCGGCTCGGAGCGGACACCCGTCCCAGCACCTGCACCACCGTCGAAGGGGAGCCGTCCGTGTTCTGGATCCAGCTTGTCGTGGTGACCGGGGTGATCCTCGTGATCGCCGCGGTCGTGCTCGGGGCGGGTGGCTCCCTTCCCGACGCCCACCGCGAACAGCCCGAGCTGCGGATGCCCGGCGACCGCCCGCTCACGAGCGCGGATGTCGACGACCTCCGCTTCCCGGTGGTCTTTCGCGGCTACCGGATGAGCGAGGTCGACGTGGTCCTGGACCGGCTCACCGGCGAACTCGCGGCGCGCGACGCGCGCATCCTGGAGCTCGAGTACAAGATCAGCGGCACCACCCCGGCCGGACTCACCGTGTCCGTCCCGGGCGCCGCCGCCGCGGGTGCGAGCGCGCTCGGCGCCGGCCGGTTCGCCCCGCCGCCGCGCGCCACGGGCACCACGCTGTCCCTGGAGAAGCCGGACCGGGCCGCGTCGACCGCGGCCGACCCGGACGAGACCCGGCCCGCGAGCATCGCTGCGAGCGCGGACGCGGGTACGGACGACGTGCGCGAGTCGGTCACGGGCGAGGCCGACGCCCCGGTCGCCGCCGAGTCGACCGCCGAGTCGACCGCCGAGTCGACTGGTGAGCCGACTGGTGAGCCGACCGACGCCGCGGAAGCCTCGGCCGGCGACGACGCCACGCCGACCGCCGAGTCGAAGGGCGACCCGAAGCCGTGACCGTCATCGGCGGACCGGTCGCGGGACCGGATGGACTGCTGCGCTGCCCGTGGGGCGCGACCGGACCGGACGACTACCGGACCTACCACGACACCGAGTGGGGCGTCCCCGTACACGGCGAGGACCCGCTGTACGAACGCCTGTGCCTGGAGGCGTTCCAGTCCGGATTGTCCTGGCTGACCATCCTGCGCCGACGGGCCGGCTTCCGGGCGGCCTTCGCCGACTTCTCGATCGCCCGGGTGGCGCGCTTCGACGACGCGGACCGGATTCGGCTGCTCGCCGACGAGGGCATCATCCGCAATCGGGCCAAGATCGACGCCGCGATAGCCAACGCACACGCGGCGCAGGCCCTCCAGGGCGGTCTGGACGCGCTCGTATGGTCGTTCGCACCCTCCGGGCGCCGGAAGGCTCCCGCGGCCCTGTCGGACGTACCGGCGGTCACCGACGAGTCCACCGCGCTGGCCAAGGAACTCAAGCGCAGGGGTTTCCGGTTCGTCGGCCCGACCACGGCATACGCGCTGATGCAGGCATGCGGGTTGGTCAACGACCACCTCGCGGGCTGCGCGTCTCGCTGAGCATCGGGCACCGCCGCGGGATCGACCTCGCGCGGCGGTGCGCCGAGCCCGGGCTCAGCGGCCGACGAAGGTCGGCTTCTCCTTGGCGACGAACGCCGCGACCGCGATCCGGTGGTCCTCGGAGCCGCCCGCTCGCAGTTGCAGCTCCTCCTCCTTGGCCAGGGTGTCGATCAGCGAGTGGGATGCGCCGTAGGCCACCGACTCCTTGAGCGCGGCCAGCGCCACGGTCGGCCCCTCGGCGAGCCGGCGGGCCAGTTCGCGGGCCGTGTCGAGGACCCGATCGGCCGAAACCACCTGGTTGGCCAGGCCCAATTCGAGCGCCTCGGCCGCCTTGACCGTGCGCGGCAGCATCAGCAGCTCGACCGCGCGGGCCTGACCGACCAGGCGCGGTAGCGTCCAGGACGCGCCGGAGTCGGCGGTCAGCGCGACCCCCGCGAACGCGGTGTTGAAGCCGGCCGTGTCCGCCATGATCCGGAAGTCGCAGGCCCACGCGATCGCCGCGCCGGCCCCCGCCGCGACGCCGTTGACCGCGGCGATCACCGGCTTGGCCATCGTGGCGAGCGCGGTCACCAGCGGGTTGTAGTGCTCGCGCACGGTCGCGAAGGTGGCCTCCGGGCCGGTTTCCAGCTGCCGAATGTGCGCCTTGAGATCCTGACCGGCACAAAACGCCCGACCGCTGCCGGTCAGCAGCACCGCTCGCACGTCGGCGTCCTCGGCCGCGCGGAGCACCGCGTCGCGCAACGCGATCTTGGTCGGCTCGTCCAACGAGTTCATCGCGTCGGGACGGTTCAGCGTGACGGTCGCGACTCCGTCGGCGAGTTCGTAGAGCACATTCTCGGTCTTGTCGGCCATGGCCTGCCTCCGCATCACGTACATCACCGCAGGTGGGATGTGCACAGCATGCCGGACCGCCGCGCCGTGCCCCCGCCCGGCCCTGATGGACCGTCAGGTCATTCCCGAGTCGGTACCGAGCCGGGACGGACCACCTCATTCCGTCGCCGTACGGACGGGGTTCGCGAGGCCGACGGGACCCGATGTTGCTCACCCCACCGTTCGATGCGGGATAATGGTCCCTGATCAATGCTCTCGAAGACCGGTGGCCGGTTTGAGCACCGGTGCGTCGATATGCAGGAAGGGGAACGAGCATGGCGGCCATGAAGCCGCGGACGGGCGACGGCCCGCTCGAGGTGACCAAGGAAGGGCGGGGCATCGTCATGCGCGTTCCGCTTGAGGGCGGTGGACGGCTCGTAGTCGAGCTGTCGGCCGATGAGGCCGGTGCCCTGAGCGAGGCGCTGAAGAACGCCGTGGGCTGACCCCCAGGGGCGACGCCCTCGACGAAAGTCGTGATGCGACGGCCCCGATCCGGACATGGATACTCATGCCCGGATCGGGGCCGTCGGCATGTCCGGGCGCTCCCGGCGACGGCGCGCGACGGTGGCGACCGGTGGTGATCAGCCCCGGCGGGCCGCGCACAGCAGGCCGTCGCCGACCGGGAGCAGGGCCGGCACGAGCGACTCGTGCTCGCGGATCACCCGCAGCACGTCGCGCACGGCCGCGGTCTCCGCGTCCCGATGCGCCGGATCGGCCACCCGGTCGTGCAGGAGCGCGTTGTCGAAGCACACCACGCCACCGGGCCGCAGCAGGCGCAGCGCCTCGGCCAGATAGTCCACGTACTCCAGCCTGTCGCCGTCGCAGAACACCAGGTCGTAGCCGCCGTCGGCGAGCCGTGGCAGCACCTCCAGGGCGCGGCCCGGGATGAAGCGGGCGCGGCCGCTGGGGAAGCCGGCCTCGGTGAAGGTCTCCTTCGCCAGGCGCTGGTTCTCCGGGTCGGCGTCGACCGTGGTGAGCACGCCGTCGGGGCGCATGCCGCGCAACAGGTAGAGGCCGGAGACCCCGGTCCCGGTCCCGATCTCGGCGACCGCCTTGGCCTCCACGGCGGCCGCGAGGAAGCGCAGTGTGGCGCCGCCGCCCGGACCTATCGGGACCACGCCGACTTCCCGGGCGCGGGCGCGGGCGCCCGCGAGGACGGCGTCCTCGCCGACGTACTCTTCCGCGAACGCCCAGCTCGCCTGGCGATTGCCGGAAATGGCTTCCTCCTCTGTCCCGGCCGCCCGTACGCGTCTCGACGAGTCGGCCACCTGAGCTCAAGCGTATTACCGAGGGGTCACCCGCCCGGCCGGGGAGCGCCGCGCGAGTGCGCCCGAGCGCCGGAGCCGACCCGCCGTCGGGCGCCGGGCCGAAATCGGGGAACCCCGTCCGGGCGCGGTTCGTTGACCCCCTCGGAAGACAGGTGAACACGAGGCTCGTGGTCTCGCGGCACCGCAGGTGGGTCGGATCCGGGCTCGGCGCCCTTATCCGGGCTTAACAGTCAGGGCGCTTATGGTGGTTGCGCTACTCGGAAGAGGAGGTGTGGCAGTGGTCGACCACCGCGGGGAACAATCCTGTACCCGCGACGCGTCGCCGATGCCGGATCACGTGGCCGAAGCCGCAAACGCAACCAGCAGCCCAGCCCAGGCCGAATGGGTCCCGCCGTCGTGGGAGGACATCGTCCGCACCCACTCCGCTCGGGTCTATCGGCTCGCCTACCGCCTCAGCGGCAACCCGCACGACGCGGACGACATCACCCAAGAGGTGTTCGTCCGAGTGTTCCGATCGTTGTCGAGCTACACGCCCGGCACGTTCGAGGGTTGGCTGCACCGCATCACCACGAACCTTTTCCTCGACATGGTTCGGCGCCGTCAGCGCATCCGCTTCGAGGGTCTGGGCGACGACGCGGGCGAACGCCTCGCCGGTCGTGAGCTCTCACCCGCGCAGGCATACGACGACGCCCACCTGGACGCGGACGTCCAGCAGGCGCTGGATGCCCTCGCCCCGGAGTTCCGCGCCGCGGTCGTGCTGTGTGACATCGAGGGCCTGTCGTACGAGGAGATCGCCACCACGCTCGGAGTGAAACTCGGGACCGTGCGCAGCCGCATTCACCGCGGCCGGTCCCAGCTCCGTGCGGCGCTGCGGCATCGTGCTCCCCGGAACAAGGCAGGCCAGGAGACGGCTGCGGAGGTCCGGACCACGGTGCGGAGATGAGGGACCGTGACCAGTGAGCCCGGCGACCGCTTGGGCAGGGGGATAGTGAGTGCCACACGGGTGGGGCGCGCCGCGACCCGACGTAGGGCATGCGAGGTGGGGACATGAGCCACCTCGACGACAAGCTGGCTGCCTATGTGGACGGCGAGCTGGGCCATGAGGCCCGCGAGAAGGTGCTGGCGCACCTTGCCGAATGCGCGGACTGTCGCGTGGAGGCGGAGGAGCAGCGCCAGGTGAAACAACTGCTCGGCAAGGTGCGGCAGCCCGGTCCGTCGGATGACCTGATGGCACGGCTGTTGGCCCTGGGCGACTCCGCCCAGGAGCCGCCGGCGCCGCCCGCGTCGGGGGACCGCTTCACCTTTCCGACCGCCGGGCGACCGGCGGTCTCGGCACGTGCGCGCTCGCGCTCGACCGGTCCGCGGGCCGGCCGGCCCGGCAACATGCCCGAGCGGGTCCGCCCGCCGGTGAGCCGGCGTCGGCTGACGTTCGCCGCCGCGGGCGCGTTCTCGATGATGGCCGTCGCGCTGAGCAGCGCGTTCGTGCCGGGTGGGACGAGCGGTGGCACCGAGGGACGCCCCGCGGCGCCGGCCGTCGAGCGCTATCTCGTGGAGCAGGCCGCCACCACGACCGCACTGCCCGCGGGCTCGGCACCCCGACGCCCCGCGTTGGTGCTGGCCGGGAGGCCGCTGACGGTGCCGGTCCCGTCGGAGGACGCCCGGCACTAGGGCCTGGGCCCGGACTGTGCTCGCGCCGGCCGGTGGGTCGGCGCGGGAAGGCCGGCCCGGCCGCCGCGAGATCGGCGGAACGGTTCACCGTCGGTCGGCCCGGGTGTGCGGGGCCGCGTGCGGGGCACTTTCGGCCGGCCGCGCGTGCGGCGCGGCGGGGCGGGTATCCACTGCCGCCGGGACGGCACCGACCGGCACGCGCAAGACTGTGGCCGTGTCGGGGGAGCAGCAGGTGCCCGGCACACCGGGAGCGGTAGGAAGGCACACGATGAGCGACGCATACGGCCGCGGGGGAGCGGAGCCGCCGCGAGGCGACGACGCGCCGGCCGGGCCGGGACCGGATCACGACGCGGAGCCAGCGGCCTTCCCGTCCGGAGCACCGCCCTCGACGGCGGGTGCCCGGCGGGAGGACGAGCCCGAGCCGGGCCGATCCGCCGAACGGGCCGGGGCGGGGTCGGCCGTGGAGGCCGGGCCCCCGTCGCCGGTCGAGACACCGGTCGGAGCATCGACCGAGGTACCGTCCGAGCGTCCGGCCGAGCCCGGCCCCGAGGACGAACCCGCCGCGTTCCCGGCCCGGCCGTCGTTGGCCGACGCCGACCGCCCGGCGCCCTACGCGGCGGGCGAGGACGCCGGTGCCCGGAACACCGAGGTCGAGCACGCCGCCGAGCCCGCGCCGGCCGATCCGGCCGGTGAGCCGGCCGCGTTCGGGCCCCCGGTCCCGGATGTGCGGGAAGCGGTCACCGCCGAGGTGCCGGTGGTGCACGGCACCGCCGAACTCCCCAGCGCGGATGATCCCGCGTACGACCCCTTCGCGCCGCCCGCGCAGCCGCCCCCGCCCGCAGGGCCGCCGCCGCAGCAGCCGTGGCCGGGCGGGGCCGGCGCCTACAACACGCACCCCGGCGCGGGGCAACCCGGCTACGGGCCGTACGGGCCGTACCCCTCGTATGCCCCGCAGGCGGCCTACGCGCCCTATCAGGCCGTGCCGTACGGGTATCCGGTACCGGGAGACATGACCGGCGCCGGCGGGCCCACCGAGGACCTCGGCAGGCGCTACGGCCGCCGACTGGTGGTGTGGGCCGCGGCCATCGCGCTGGTGGCCGGCTTGATCGGCGGCGGCATCGGAGCCTGGGTCGCCGACCGGCAGGACACCAAGGTCCGACTCGGCGACCCGCCGCCCACCGGCCCGGCCCGAGGCAAGGACACCATCGCCGGGCTCGCGGGCAGCACGCTGCCCGGCGTGGTGTACATCCACGCCAAGACCGGCCGCGGCGAGGCCACCGGCACCGGCTTCGTGCTGGACACCGCCGGCGACATCCTGACCAACAACCACGTGGTCGAGTCGGCCGCGTCCGGCGGCACGATCACGGTGACCTTCAACGACGGCCAGCAGACCTCGGCGACCCTGGTCGGCCGGGACACCGGCTACGACCTCGCGGTGATCCGGGTGTCGGGCGTGCAGGGGTTGCACCCGCTGCCGCTGGGCAACTCCGACAGCGTCCAGGTCGGCGACCCGGTGATCGCCATCGGTGCGCCGTTCAACCTGGAGGGCACCGTCACCTCCGGGATCATCAGCGCCAAGGACCGGGCCGTGAGCGCGGGTGGTTCGGGCAGCGACGTTTCCTACATCAGCGCGTTGCAGACCGACGCGCCGATCAACCCCGGCAACTCCGGTGGACCGCTGATCGACGCGGCGGGCTCGGTGATCGGGATCAACTCGGCGATCCGCTCGGCCGGCGGTGGCGGGCAGGGCAATCCGTTCGGGGCGCAGCAGGAGGCGGGCAGCATCGGCCTCGGCTTCGCCATCCCGATCAACCAGGCGCGCCGCGTCGCGCAGCAGCTGATCGAGACCGGCAAGGCGTCGCACCCGGTGATCGGCGTCTCGTTGGACATCGCCTTCCAGGGCGACGGCGCGCGGATCGCGCCTTCCGACGTCAAGGGCACGCCGCCGATCCGGGCCGGGGGACCTGCCGAGCGGGCCGGGCTCAAGCCCGGCGACGTGATCAAGGCGATCGACGGTCGCAAGGTGCACGACGCCAACGAGTTGATCGTGGCGATCCGTTCCAAGGCGCCCGGTGCGGTGGTCAAGTTGACCATCGAACGGGACGGGACCGAGCGCACGGTCGACATGACCCTCGAAGCCGGATGACCCGGACATGACGTGCACATGTCCGGACGGTCACATCTTCCGGCGATAGGCACCATCGAGGCGTTCGATGCCGGCCGCGGCCTTCCGCTTCGGGTGTCGACGACTACTCTGAGGGGGTTCGGTCGCCCGATCGAACCCCCTCGGCGCAATCTCGTGGAGTTCAGGTGTTCGACGTCGGTGCACCCGAGATGGTCGCGCTCGTCATTCTCGCGATCGTGATCTTCGGCCCGGAGAAGCTGCCGAAGATGATCGGCGACGTGGCCCGCACCATTCGCAAGTTTCGCGAGTTCTCCTCCGGGGCCCGGGCGGATCTGAAGAAGGAACTCGGTCCGGAGTTCCAGAACATGCACCTGGAGGACCTCAACCCCAAGACGTTCGTCCGCAAGAACCTGATGGGTGACGGCGACGACGACCTGGGCATCCGCGAACTGCGCGACTCGCTCGGCAAGGACTTCGAGGAGATCAAGGGCCTGGCCAGTGGCAGCCCGTACGACCCGGACGTGCCGGACACCTCGTACAGCCCGCCGTCGCTGCAGAAGAAGGCCGCCGGCCCCCGGGTCGAGCCCGGCGAGCGCCCGCCGTACGACGCCGACGCGACCTGAGCCGCCGGCGGCGTCGAGGGTCCTTTCCCACGCGAGTTCGAGGGCCGCTCCGGACGCCGCCGATGCCCGCCGGCCGGCAGCCGTTCACGATGCGGGGCCGCGTGCGCATTCGGGCACTATGGAGCCCGTAGTACACGGGCAGTGTGTGGTTGGTGACTCGGCGGATACATGTACCGCACGGACGGTCCACCCGGAAGCAGCCGGGAAAGGTGGGCGCCGGACATGGCATTCCGAGGCAGCCGTCGGCGCCGTCGCGCCGCGCGAGAGGACCTGAGGCGGAGTATGGACACGATCAGCCACGCGGGCGAGGCGTTGCCCGCCGAAGAAACCGGCAAGCCCGACCTGCTGGCGGCATACCTGGGCGCGGACTTCGCCTGGTACGGCTTGGACGAGGGCTGGAACGGGCGGCGTTGGTTGTCGTCGGTGTGCAAGGGCAGGCCCGCGATCGAGTACGGCACGCTCGGCCACGGCGACCTGCCGAGCCGGCGACCCGGTGATCCGACACCGCGCCGGTTCGTGTCCGTGGTGACCGTCCCGCGGCGACCCAAGCGGCCGGCCGGGGATGGTACGGGACAGATGGAGGCCACCTCCAAGGCGAGCGCGGCGTCACTCGCAGGGGTGGCCTTGCTCGCGGAGAGTTGGCCGTGGCAGCTGGACCGGACCACCCGGGCGGAGTGGCTGGATCAGCAGACCAACATCGCGTGGGACCTGTCCGACAACCTGGCCGGATCCGGGTGGACCGACCTGGCCATCCCGGTGGACGGGGTGCCCGCGCGGTTCCGCTATCGGGAGTCGGCCTACGGCTGGGTGCTCGCGGGCGAGAGCGCGGGCGTCTACCTCGGGGTGTACGGCCGCGGCGCGAGCGCGTACGGCCTGGGCCTGTCCCGTGCGGTGGACCTGCGCACGTACGCGACGCCGGATTCGTGATCGCGCGGCGATGCCCCGGGGGCACGGGGGGGGCCGGCGGGGGGGGGGGCCGCGGGGCCCGCGGG
>NZ_JBEXCV010000038.1:0-59965 GCF_040605455.1 Embleya sp. NPDC005575
GCTCGGCCGGGCTGCCGTCGCCGGACGCGAACGCCACGCCGCCCAGGGCGACCACGGCCGCCGCGCCGACCGCGGCGACGAGCATGCGGGTGCGGCTTCGCCGCGTGGTCGAGGTCATCGTCATCAAGGGGCTCCGATCGTTTTGCCGAGCAGGTGACTTGGGCCGGATCGTCGACCCGGCCACCCCTCCTGACGGGACGATCCCGGAATTCGTTGCTCGGCCGCGGAAAGATCTTCGACCCCCGAAAGATCTTCGCCCCACCGCCCGCACCGCAGGACTCAGCTCACATCGGCCCGGCGGTGGTGGTGGATCTCGGTCGGCGCCGCGGGGGTCGCGTGCGCGCCCGCGCCGTGGCGAAGGAGCCAGGCGGTGGCCTCGTCGCCGGGGAGCGCCTTGGACATCAGCCAACCCTGGGCCGCGTCGCAGCCCAGTTCGCGCAGGCGCTGGTAAGTGGCCTCGTCCTCGACGCCCTCGGCGACCACGCGCAGGCCCAGCGAGTGGGCCAGTTGCACGATCGAGCAGACGATCGCGGCGTCCTCCTCGTTCATGGTCAGGCGGGCCACGAACGACCGGTCGATCTTGATCTCGCTGACCGGGATGTGCCGCAGGTGCACGAGCGAGGAGTAGCCGGTACCGAAGTCGTCCAGGGACAGCCGCACGCCCAACCGGCGCAGAGCGTCCAGCGATTCGGCGGCCCGCTGTGGTTCCTCCAGCAGTACGCGCTCGGTGATCTCCAGTTGCAACGCGCCCGCCGCCACGTCGTGTTCGCGCAGTCCCGCCGCCACCGAGTCGGCGAACGAGGGCACATGGATGTCGCGGGCGGAGATGTTCACCGCGACCGGGACGTCGATGCCCTCGGCGTGCCAGCGCGCCACCTGGTCCAGCGCGACGTCCACCACGTAGCGGGTGAGTCGGGGCATCAGCCCGGTCTGTTCGGCCAAGAGGACGAACTCCTCGGGCGAGACCTGCCCCCGGGTCGGATGCCGCCAACGCACCAGCGCCTCACAGCCGTCCACCCGGCCGTCGGTGAGCCGAATCTTCGGCTGATAGTGCAGCTCGACCTCGTGGTTGTCCAACGCCCGGCGCAGATCGCCGAGCAGCAGCAGCTTGTCCCGGGTGTTGACATCACGCGAGTTGTCGTAGAGCTCCACGCCGCTGCGCGAGCGTTTGGCCAAGTACATCGCCACATCGGCGTATTGGAGCAGGCCCAGGACGTCCCTGGCGTGGTCCGGGAAGATCGCCACGCCGACGCTGGCCTCCACGTCCAGGGTCAACTCGTCCAGGTCGAACGGCTCGCCGAGGCGGTCAACGATGCGATGGGCGAGGCCCAGGACCACCTCCTGTGCGGTCCGGCGATCCGTGCCCATGTCCAACCCCGGTAACAGCAGCGCGAATTCGTCGCCACCGAGGCGGGCCACCGTGTCCCCCGGGCGGACCAGCGTCTCCAGCCGCGCGCCGACCTGCTGTAACAGCCGATCACCCGCCACGTGTCCGAGGGTGTCGTTGACCTCGTGGAAGCGGTGCAGGTCGAGCAACAACAGCGCGACCCGGCCGCCGCGGCCGCCGACCCGACCCAGCGCCTCCTCGCCGCGCTCCAGCAACAGCCGCCGATTCGGCAGGCCGGTGAGCGCGTCGTGTCGCGACTCCTGCTCACGGTCGAAGCGGACCATCGTGCTGCGGTACAGGGTGTGCAGCGGGAGTACGAACAGCGGGAGCAGCCAGGGCTGTTCCGCGGCCACCACGGCGATCAGCGGGGACAGGCCGATCAGCGCGCCGTGCGAGACCAGCCGGGCCCGCAACTCGGCCCGCACCAGCGTGAACACACTCGTCCCGCGCCAACTCGCCCGAACCAGCCAACCGGACGTCTGCGATACGGCCGCCATCGCGAGCCCGGCCAGCGCGACCACCGGGAAGTCCGCCACATGCAACCCGCGTGCCTCGTCCGGACCCGGCTCGATGCCGAACAGCCCGAGCACCACGTCGGCGGCGATGAAGGCGAGTACGTAGTGGCCCATCGTGTAGCCGATCCGCCACCACGAATCGCCTCTGAGCAGGCCGGACACCAGGACCGGAACGGTCTGCCACAGCGCGGCGACCTGCCACCCGTGCACGAGCAGCAGGCCGAACGTGATGGCGATCGACGGCATCGCGCCGGGGATGTACAACCCCCGGCGCGTGAGCGCCGTGTACACGCCGTCGACCGACACCAGTGCGAGCATGATCCACACGCCGGGGGTCAGCGGGACCGGACAACGACCGTCGGCCACGGCGATCCCGGGCGGCACGACGAGCGCGAAGAGGCCGGTCAACGCCACTATCCCGGTGTGGATGAAGAACGCGCGTGGTCGCGCCAGTCGCGACAGGTCCGTCCTGCCGATCCGACCCATGCGCCTGCTCCCTGCGGCCTCGTCGGGCGGCATCCCGGGCGCCGGGACGGGTACGCCTGTGGGGCACCGAGCCCGCCGGGTGGGCAAGCTCCCGCCCAGGGTAGGTCGTTCCGGCGGTGCGAGGGAGGGGAATCAGCCGGCGCGCTCGGCCACCCATGCGCGGGCCGCCTCGGGCCCCTCGGCGAGGAGCACCGCGAAGCCCTCGTCGTCGAGAATCGGCAGGCCAAGTTGCACGGCCTTGTCGTATTTGGAGCCGGGATTGTCGCCCACGACGACGAAGTCGGTCTTCTTCGAGACCGACCCGGTCACCTTGGCGCCGCGCTCTTCCAGGGCCTCCTTGGAGCTGTCCCGGGTGTACCCGGTGAGAGTTCCGGTGACGACCGTCACAATTCCGTCAAGCGGGCCGGGCGGCTTCTCCTCGTCGGCGCCCTCCTCGGCGAGTCGCACACCGGCCGCGCGCCACTTCTCGATGATCTCGCGGTGCCAGTCCTCGGCGAACCACTCGGTGACCGCCTTGGCGATGATCGGGCCGACGCCGTCGACCGCGGCGATCTGCTCCTCGGAGGCTGCGGCGAGGCGGTCGAGGTCGTGGAAGCCGCTCGTGATGGCCCGTGCGGTGGTGTCGCTGACGTGTCGGATGGAGAGCGCGGTCAGGATCCGCCAGAGTGGCTGGGTCTTGGCCTTCTCCAACTGTTCGATCAACTTGAGCGTGTTGGCCTTCGGCTCGGAGGGCTTCTTGATGTTGCCCTCCTTGTCGTACGTGGCCTTCGACCAGAAAAAGGGGACGAGTTCCTTCTCGTCCTCGGCCGCGCCCTTGCGATTGACCTTGCGCAGCATCTGCACGTCGCGCAGTTGATCGGCCGTCAGGTCGAACAGGTCGGCCTCGGTGTCGAGCACGGACGGGCCCGCGTGTGGGTGGGTGAGCGCGACCGCGGTCTCGTAGCCGAGTGCTTCGATGTCGAATGCCTTGCGGCCTGCGAGGTAGAAGATCCGCTCGCGCAACTGGGCGGGACACGAGCGCGCGTTCGGGCAACGCAGGTCGATGTCGCCTTCCTTCATCGCGCGCAGCTCGGATCTGCACTCGGGGCACGTGGACGGCATCTCGAACTCGCGCTCACTCCCGTCGCGCAGGTCGGCGACCGGACCGAGGATCTCCGGGATCACGTCGCCGGCCTTGCGCAGCACGATCATGTCGCCGATCAGCACGCCCTTGGCCTTGACCACTTGCTGGTTGTGCAGCGTCGCGCGAGCCACCACCGACCCCGCCACCGTCACCGGCTCCATCACCGCATAAGGCGTCACGCGGCCCGTGCGCCCGACGCCCACCTCGATGTCGAGCAGCTTGGTGTTGACCTCCTGCGGCGGGTACTTGAACGCGATCGCCCACCGAGGCGCCTTGGAGGTCGCGCCGAGCCGGCCCTGGATCGGGATCTCGTCGACCTTGATCACGATGCCGTCGATCTCGTGCTCGACCGAGTTCCGGTGCTCGCCGAAGTACCGGACGAACTCCTTCACCTCGTCGATCGTGTCGACCACCTTGTTGTGCTGCGCGGTCGGCAACCCCCACGCGTGCAGGCGCTCGTACGCGTGCGACTGGCAGTCGATGTCGAAGCCCCGACGGGCGCCGATGCCGTGCACGATCATGTGCAGCGGACGCGACGCGGTCACCCGCGGATCCTTCTGCCGCAACGATCCGGCAGCGGCGTTGCGAGGGTTGGCGAACGGCTTTTCGCCGGCCGCGACCAGTCGCGCGTTCAACTCGTCGAACTTCTCGATCGGGAAGAAGACCTCGCCCCGGATCTCGACCAGTTCGGGTACGTCGTGCCCGCCGTCGTCGCGCAGCTGCGTCGGGATCTCGGCGATCGTGCGGATGTTCGGCGTGACGTCCTCGCCGGTCCGGCCGTCTCCGCGCGTCAACGCGCGCACCAGCCGGCCGTTCTCGTACAGGAGGTTGATCGCCAGCCCGTCGATCTTGAGCTCGCACAAGTAGTGGAACGACCCCGTGCCCAGCTCGCGGGTGAGTCGGTCGTCCCACTCGTCGAGTTCGTCCTCGTTCATCGCGTTGTCGAGGCTGAGCAGGCGCTCCAGGTGGTCCACCGAGGTGAAGTCGGTCGAGTACGTGCCGCCGACCTTCTGGGTCGGCGAATCAGGCGTGCGCAGCGCCGGGTATTGCTCCTCGATCGCCTCCAGCTCCCGCATCAGCGCGTCGAACTCGCCGTCGCTGACGACCGGCGCGTCCTTCACGTAGTAGCGGAAGCGGTGCTCCTCCAGCTCACGGGCGAGGGTCGCGGCGCGTTCGCGCACCTCGGCCGGGATCTCGTCCACTCCGGTCGTCGCACCAGCCACGTCGTCGCCCTCCAGCGCCACCAGTTCGAATGAGGTTCGCGGCGTTGCGCGGCCGAGCACCGAGGCACGCCGCGTTTCGCTACATGGCGCCTTCGGGGTCGTCCCGAAGCACCCGGCCGGCAGCCACGCTGTGGGACAGGGCAGCCCGGGCATGTGCCGGAGAGGCACCGGCGAGGCCACACGTGGGGGTCACCACGACGGCTTCGGCCAGGGACTCCGGCGGAAAACCGAGCCTGTTCCACAACGTTCCGACAGACCTGACGGTACCGGGCGGGTCGGACAGCGGGCGCACTCCCACACCGGGCTTGACCTCGGACGCGTCGCCCTCCGGGGCCAGAGCGGGCACCACCCCGGCGAAGAACCGGAACCCGGCCTCGACCGCCTCGCCGATCGATTCGTCCTGGGATCGTTGCAGCAGCGAGAAGTCGAGCGAGACGCCCGCCGCGCCGGCCTGGCGCAGCAGCGTGATCGGCGTGCCCGGCGCGCAGCAGTGCACGATGGTCGGCGCGCCCGCGCCCGCGATCACGTCCCGCAGCGTGTCGCGAACCACCGCCTTGTCCACGGCCCGCAGCCGGCCGAAGCCGCTCGCGGTCGGCACGTCGCCGGCGATCACGCCGGGCAGCGAGGGCTCGTCCAGTTGCAGCACCAGGTCGGCGCCCGGGATCCGCCGGGCCACCTCGGTTACATGCAGCCGGATTCCCTCGGCGAGCGACACGGCCAGGTCCCGGCACGCGCCCGGGTCGGCCAATGCCTTGTCACCGTAGGTCAGTTCGATCGTGGCGGCGAGCGTCCACGGACCGGCGACCTGGATCTTGAGCGGACCGGTGTAGCCCTGGGTGAACTCCTCCAGCGCGTCCAGGTCCTGGCCCAGGTACGAGCGGGCCCGGCGGTGGTCGCGCCCGGGGCGGTCCACGAAGCGCCACCCGGAGGGCTGTACGTCGGCGTAGAGGTCGACCAGCATCCCGGCCGAGCGGCCGGTCAGGTCGGCACCCGGCCCGCGGGCGGGCAACTCGGGCAGGTGCGGCAGGTCGGTCAGCAGGCCGAGCACCATCTTGACGGTCTCGCGAATGTCCTCACCGGGCATGGAACCGACCCCGGTGGCGCTGCCGGGTGACCAGGGAGAAGTACGTTCTGGGGTGTCCACGCCCGGAAGCCTAGTTCGTCCCGGCGGGCACCTTGGCGGGCCCCGGAGCGGTGTCGGCCGCGGTTTCGGGTGCGGCGTCGGGCCTGGAGTCGGGCGTGGAGTCGGACGCGACGGGTCGGGCCGGTGCGCCGGCGGCCGAGCGCAGCGGCACCTCACGGATGAACCAGGACAATGCGAACGCGAGCGCGGACAGGATCGCCAGCCCGATCGCCACGCCGTGCAGACCGCCGGTCACCGCCGACCGGAAGGTCTCCCGGGCGGCGGCGGGCAACTCGCGCAGCATCGCGGGGGTCAGGTCGGCTCCACCGGCCTCCTGCGGGCCCGACGCGGCTTCGAGGCGGTGTGCGTACACCGCGCCGAGCAGTGCGACGCCGAGCGATCCGCCGATCGTGCGGGTCAGTGTGGCGGTACCACTCGCCGCGCCCAGGTCGCGCGGATCGGCGCTGTTCATCGTGATCAGCATGGTGCTCTGCATCAGGAAGCCCACGCCGATCCCGATCACCAGGGTCAGCGCCGAGGCCAGGGCCGTGGGGGTGCCCATCCGGAGGCCGAGCAGGGCGAGTGCGCCGACGATCATCACGGCGCCGCCCAGGATGGGGTACACCCGATAGCGACCGGTGCGGCCGATCAGTCGGCCGATGGTGATCTGCACGCCGAGCATGCCGAACATCAGCGGCAGGAGCAGCAGTCCGCCCGCGGTGGGTGAGGCGTCGCGGACGAACTGCATGTACTGCGGGAGGTAGTTGGTCGCGGTGATCATCACCGCGCCGACCAGGAAGCTCAGCACCTGGGCGAGGGCGAAGTTGCGGTCGGCGAACAGGCGCGGCGGGATGATCGGTTCGGTGGCGCGCCGCTCGACCGGGACGAACGCGGCAAGCGCGGCGACGGCGAGCCCGGCCAGGCCGAGGATCTGCGGCGAGGTCCACGCGTAGGTGGTGCCCGCCCAGCCGGCGAGCAGGGTCAGGGCGATGATCCCGGTGGTGAGCAGCGCGGCGCCCGCGATGTCGATCCGGGCCTTGATCCGCACGGTGTCGAGGCGGATGCCGAAGCCGACGATGGCCAGGGCGAGCAGGCCGACCGGCACGTTGACGTAGAACGCCCAGCGCCAATTCAGGTGATCGGTGAGGAAGCCGCCCAGCAGTGGCCCGCCGACCAGTGCGATCGGCATGATGGCGCCGAACAGCGTCTGCACCCGGCCGCTGTCGCGTGGCTGCACGAGCGCGCCGATCAACGCGAACGCGCCGACCATCAGGCCGCCCGCTCCCAACCCCTGGACGGCGCGGAAGACGATCAGCTCGTCCATGTCCCGGGCCATTCCGGAGAGCATCGAGCCGATCAGGAACACGCCGATCGAAGCCATGAACACGCCCTTGCGACCGTAGAGGTCGCCGAGCTTGCCCCAGATCGGGGTGGTCGCGGCGGCGGCGAGCAGGTAGGCGGTCACCACCCAGGACAGCCGGTCCAGGCCGCCGAGGTCGCCGACGATGGTGGGCAGCGCGGTGCCCACGATGGTGCCGTCGAGCATGCCCAGGAACATGCCGAGCACGAGGCCGACGATGGCGAAGGGGATCCTGGTGGGTGGGGTGTCGGTTTCCTGTGGCATGGCGTTGGCCCCCCGTGCTGAAGTCGGTCGGGTTCGATGGTGTCGACGGGTCGTCAGGCCGCGTACGGGCGGACGGCCTTGGCCTCGCGCAGGGCGTGCGCCCACCACGCGAGCTGGTCGAGCATGGTCTTCGCGGCGGTGTTCGAGGCGGGGTCGACCGCGTCGCCCTCGGCGTCGAATTTGTCCCAATGCCCGTGAAAGCTGACCGTGTCCCGGACGGTGACCGCGTGCAACTCGGCCAGCACAACCCGCAGTTGCTCGACCGCGCGCAGGCCGCCGGAAACTCCGCCGTAGGACACGAAACCGACCGGCTTGGCATGCCACTCCGGGTTGTGCCAGTCGATCGCGTTCTTCAGCGCGGCCGGAAAGCTGTGGTTGTACTCCGGCGTGACGATCACGAACGCGTCGGCGGCGGCCAGCCGGGGCGACACCTTCGCGAGCAGCTCGGCGGTGCCGGGCGCCGGCGGCTGCCCGAAGGCCGGGAACACGGTGGGCAGCGGGGTCTCGACCAGGTCGACCACGTCGACGGTCCAGTCGGTGCGCTCGGCGGCGCGGGCACGCGTCCAGGCTCCGACGGTGGGCGCGAAGCGGCCGTCCCGGGTGCTGCCCAGGATGATCGCCAGGCGCAGGGGAGTGGTGGTGGGCATGGTGCTCCTCCATGGATGTGTACAACGTATCCGGCGAAATACAACGTACACATCGGTGCGTACGTCGTCCACTCCCGATACGTCGTCTACTCCTGATACGTTGTACGCGTCGTCGCAGCGCACCCCGGAGGACCCGTCATGGCCGACCAGAAGAAGAAGTCGTCGTCGGCCGAGGTGCGATCGGACGCCGCCGCCGGCGCCGGTAACGAGCCGCGCGTCTCGCTGTGGGAGCGGCTGGAGAACCCGCCGCCCGCCCCGCGTACCGTGCTCACCCCGGACCGGATCGCCGAGGTCGCGGTCGGGGTCGCCGACGCGGAGGGCATCGAGGCGGTGACGATGCGGCGGTTGGCCACCGAGTTGGGCGTCGCGCCGATGGCCGCGTATCGGTACGTGGCGGGCAAGGACGACCTGTTGGAGCTGATGGTCGACCGGGTCTACGGCGAGTTGACCGCGCCCGAGGCCGGTGCGGGTTGGCGAGCGACGCTGCGCACGCTCGCGACGAGCACGCGCGACATCGTGCTGCGGCATCCGTGGCTGGTACAGCTGCCGACGGCCCGCGCGGCGATCTCGCTCACCCCGAACCGGCTGGCGGCGGCGGAGTGGGGGATGGCCGCGCTGTCCGAACTCGACCTGCCGCCCGACGAGATGATGGTCGCGGTGGACACGGTCGGCGCGTACGTCCAGGGCCGCACCGCCTCCGAGGTGGCCACCCTGCGGCTGATGGCGGTGCAGGGCGCGGCCGACGGCCACGCGCTGCGCACGCACCTGGCTCCGGAGATGACCTACCTGATGGGCACGGGCCGCTACCCCGCCTTCCGCACGTATATCGGCACCGCCCGCCGCAAGGACGACGCCCGCTGGCAATTCGAAACCGCCCTGGACTGCGTCCTCGACGGCCTCGCCACCCGCCTGGGTATCTGACCCGCGAGGTGCGGCCAAGGTACTGGCCGACCTGCCCGGCGACGTCGGCGCCAAGACCGGCACCGCGGAGGTGACCGAGGACGGCCCGAACAACGGCTGGCTGGTCGCCTACCGAGGCAACGTGGCCATCGCCTGCCTGGTCGAAGCCGGCATCACCGGCGGTGGCTCGGCAGGCCCGATAGTGCACGACATCCTGGCCGCGGTGCGCTGACCCGAGACAACGCCGCCCGCGAGCGCGGACCTCGTACGGCAACCTCAAACGCCGACCGGGCCAAATTCAGCCCGGCCGGCGCTTGAGGCCAAGTAGCCCGTCCGGCACCCGAGGACAGCAGACCGGCCGACCCCGATGCCCTTGCCCGGTCGGCCATACGGCCCGATCTCAGGACCCGAAGGCCAACCCCACACTCCGACCTATCTCGCGCCGTTGCAGGTAGAAACAGGCCTTGTGTGGCTCCGCCCCATGCTCGCCGGTGTAACCACCCCGCAGCACCGGCCCGCCCTCCGCGGGGACCGGGAACATCCGCGACAGAGTGGGATCGGCGGCCACGAGGTCGTCGCGATCGGCCAGGTTCACCCAGTTCTCGACGAACGCCGGCGGCTGCGCGGGCTGCGGTCGCACCCACGAGTCGACGACGGTGTCCGGGCCGAGCGGCGACCCGAGCGTGATCAACAGCGGCAGCGGCCTGCGCAGCCGGTGGGCGAGTTCGTAGGCGACCACCGCACCGAGCGAGTGCCCGATCACCACCTTGGTGTCGAAGCCGATTTCGGCACCGACCCGATCGAGCACCCGATTGCGGGTCTGATCATCCGTCAGATATCGGGTCAGCTGGGTCAGCGCCTTGTTCACGAAGCCACCGGCCGAGCCCGGCCCGTCGGCGGCGAACCAGCGCAGCCCCGCGAGCCCACACGTGGGGGAGAGCACGACGGTGCGACCCGTCTCCCCCGGCCCGCCCTCCAGGCGGGCTATCTCCCTTGCCGCGCGCTGCCGTTCCGGCGGAACCGAACCGCGGACCGCGGCGCGATCCAGCCATTCGCGACCGATGCGCGCGGTCACCTCGTGCTGGATGTCCTCGTCGATCATCTCGCCCTGCGACGGGTGTCGGCGGAGCAGGTCACCATAGAACGCCATCCGCGCGTCGATCCCGCGACGGGTGTGGCGGTACTTCCACAGACGATCCGCGACCTCGGGAAACCCCGCGGCCTTCACTCCCCGGGCCAGCCGTGGGACCCACTCCTCCTCGAGCGTGTGGGCCGACCTGTATTCCTGCGCGATCCCGTGTACCAGCACGATGGCGGCCATCGTGTCCCCTCCCAAGCCCCGAGTCCTTGACGAGCGCGCTCTCGGACGCCGGGCCCAAGAGTTGTGCGAAGGGCCGATCGACGCGGGGGGACGCAGACCGGAGAGTGGCTTCGCAACGTTCTCTTACCCAGTCGGTAACGGAAGTTGGCATTTGAGTGAAGTTACTTCCGGGTTGTTCGGCGAGATGTGCCATCCGGCCGGAAATATTCGCACCTGCGTCCCCGATCCGACGGCACGGCCCGGCCTACGAGCCGGCCACGACCCGGGCCGGCGGGCCCCGACAGGCCACCCCGCCGCAGTGAATCCGCAGCCCGTCCATCGAACGGCACGGGTGGCCGGGCGGGATCACGAACCCCGCGCCACCGGCCGACGGGTGGGAACGAAAAACCCTCGCCTCCGGCCAATAGACTGGCCTCCCACACCCGACGAAACCGAAGGAACCCGCCTGCATGCCTGGCATCACGCGCGAGGAGGTCGCCCACCTCGCCCGGCTGTCGCGGCTGGAGCTCGGGGCCGAGGAGCTTGATCACCTCGCCGCGCAGCTCGACGACATCATCGGCGCGGTCGCCCGCGTCGCCGAGGTCGCAGCCGACGACATCCCGCCGACCTCGCACCCGCTGCCGCTGACCAACGTCATGCGGCCGGACGTCATCCGCCCCGGGCTCACCCCCGAGGAGGCGCTGTCCGGTGCGCCGGCCGCCGAAGAGCAGCGTTTCCGGGTGCCCCGCATCCTGGGAGAGGAGTGACGGCCATGACCGAGACCATTCGCTGGACCGCGGCCGAAACCGCCTCCGCCATCGCCGACGGCAAGGTCACCGCCGTCGAGGTCGCCCAGGCCCACCTGGACCGCATCGAGGCCGTCGACGCCAAGGTGCACGCGTTCCTGCACGTGGACGCGGACGGCGCGCTCGCCGCGGCCAAGGCCGTCGACGACGCCCGCGCGCGTGGCGACCGGCTCGGCCCGCTGGCCGGCGTGCCGCTCGCGCTCAAGGACGTGTTCACCACCAAGGGCGTGCCGACCACGTGCGGGTCGAAAATGCTCGACGGTTGGAAGCCGCCGTACGACGCGACGCTGACCCGCCGGCTCAAGGACGCGGGCGTGGTCATCCTCGGCAAGACCAACATGGACGAGTTCGCCATGGGGTCCTCCACCGAGAACTCCGCGTACGGCCCGACCGGCAACCCGTGGGACCCGAGCCGGGTTCCGGGCGGCTCCGGCGGCGGTTCGGCCGCCGCCATCGCGTCCTTCCAGGCGCCGCTGGCGATCGGCACCGACACCGGCGGCTCGATCCGCCAGCCCGCCGCGCTCACCGGCACGGTCGGCGTCAAGCCCACCTACGGCGGCGTCTCCCGTTACGGCCTGGTCGCCTTCTCCTCCTCGCTCGACCAGGGCGGCCCGTGCGCACGTACGGTGCTCGACGCCGCACTGCTGCACGAGGCGATCGCCGGGCACGACCCACTCGACTCGACCTCGATCGACGCACCGGTGCCGAACGTGGTCGAGGCCGCGCGCAGCGGCAGCGTCAAGGGCCTGCGGATCGGCGTGGTCAAGGAGTTCGCCGGCGAGGGCTACCAGGCGGGCGTCCTGGCGCGATTCGCCGAGGCGGTCGAGCTGCTGCGCGAGCTGGGCGCCGAGATCGTCGAGATCTCCTGCCCGAACTTCACCTACGCGATGCCGGCCTACTACCTGATCGCGCCCTCGGAGGCGTCGTCCAACCTCGCCCGCTTCGACGCGATGCGCTACGGCCTGCGGGTCGGCGACGACGGCGAGCACTCGGCCGAGGAGGTCATGTCGCTGACCCGTGAGGCCGGCTTCGGCGCCGAGGTCAAGCGCCGGATCATGCTCGGCACGTACGCGCTGTCCTCGGGCTACTACGACGCGTACTACGGCCAGGCGCAGAAGGTCCGCACGCTCATCACGCGCGACTTCGAGGCCGCCTTCGGGCAGGTGGACGTGCTGATCTCGCCGACCACGCCGACCACCGCGTTCCCGATCGGGGAGCGCGCGGACGACCCGATGGCGATGTACCTCGCGGACCTGTGCACCATCCCGTCCAACCTCGCGGGCAACGCCGCGATGTCGCTGCCGTGCGGCCTCGCGGACGAGGACGGCCTGCCGGTCGGCCTGCAGATCATCGCGCCGGCCATGGCCGACGACCGGCTGTATCGGGTGGGTGCCGCCGTCGAGGCCGCCTACCTGTCCCGCTGGGGAGCCCCGCTGCTCGACCGCGCACCCGCGCTCTGACTTTCCAGGAGTCGATATGGCCAAGAAGAAGAAAGCCCCCAAGAGCAACGTCGCCAAGGTCTTCAGCGTCGGCATGCAGCTGTTCGGCGCGATCGGCGTGATCAAGCAGATCAAGGAGGCCCGCGGCAAGAACGACAAGTTGGAACTGGCCGACGCGGTGATCAGCGCCGCCGCCGTGGTCACCGGGTTCGCGCTGCTGATCCGTGCCATGCGCGAGGTCGAGGAAGAGCTGACGGAGGCCGACGTCCTGTGAGTACCACCAGCCTGATGTCCTACGAGGACGCGCTGGAGACCTACGACCCGGTGATGGGCCTGGAGGTCCACGTCGAGCTGGGCACCGCGACCAAGATGTTCTGCGGCTGCTCGACCGAGTTCGGCGCGGAGCCCAACAGCCAGGTCTGTCCGACCTGTCTGGGCATGCCCGGCGCGCTGCCCGTGGTCAACGCGGTCGCGGTCGAGTCGGCGATCCGGATCGGTCTCGCGCTCAACTGCAACATCGCCGAGTGGTGCCGCTTCGCCCGGAAGAACTACTTCTATCCGGACATGCCGAAGAACTTCCAGACCTCGCAGTACGACGAGCCGATCGCGTTCGACGGGTACCTCGACGTCCAGGTCGAGGGCAAGACCTGGCGGGTGGAGATCGAGCGCGCGCACATGGAGGAGGACACCGGCAAGTCGCTGCACATGGGCGGCGCCACCGGTCGCATCCACGGCGCGGACTACTCGCTGCTCGACTACAACCGGTGCGGCATCCCGCTGATCGAGATCGTCACCAAGCCGATCGAGGGCGCGGGCGAACTGGCTCCGCTGGTGGCCAAGGCGTACGTGGCCGAGCTGCGCGAGTTGATCCGCGCGCTCGGGGTGTCCGAGGCCCGGATGGAGCTCGGTCAGATGCGCTGCGACGCGAACCTGTCGCTGCGCCCCAAGGGCCGGGAGAAGTTCGGCACCCGCAGCGAGACCAAGAACGTCAACTCGTTGCGTTCGGTCGAGCGGGCCATCCGGTTCGAGATCCAACGGCACGCCACCGTCCTGACCGACGGCGGCACCATCGTGCAGGAGACCCGGCACTTCCACGAGGAAGACGGCAGCACCACGGCCGGTCGGATCAAGGAAGAGGCCGAGGACTACCGCTACTTCCCCGAGCCCGATCTGGTGCCCGTGGCGCCCGCGCGCGAGTGGGTCGAGGAACTGCGCGCCACGCTGCCCGAGCTGCCGTCGCTGCGCCGCGCCCGACTTCAAGCCGAGTGGGGCGTCAACGACTTCGAGATGCAGTCGATGGTCAACGCCGGTGTGCTCGACGTGATCCTGGCCACGATCGACGCCGGGGCCGACGCGGACGCGGCGCGCAAGTGGTGGCTGGGCGAGCTGTCCCGGCGGGCCAACGAGCGCGGCATCGAGGTGGCCACGCTGCCGATCACGGCGGCCCAGGTCGCCCGTGTGGCGGCGCTGGTCAAGAGCGGCGAGCTGAACGACAAGCTGGCCCGCCAGGTGATCGACGGCGTGCTCGCCGGCGAGGGCGAGCCGGACGCGGTGGTCGAGGCGCGCGGGCTCAAGGTCGTCTCCGACGACTCCGCGCTCGGCGCGGCGGTGGACGAGGCGATCGCGGCCAACGCGGGCATCGCCGACAAGATCCGCGGCGGCAAGGTGCAGGCGGTCGGGGCCCTGGTCGGCGCGGTCATGAAGACCACGCGCGGGCAGGCCGACGCGGCCCGGGTGCGCGAGCTGATCCTGGAGCGCCTGGGCGTGTCCTGACGGAACACCACTCGGTCGAACCGAGAAGGGCCCTCGATCGCACCGCGATCGAGGGCCCTTGGTCGGGTATGCCCGCTGTGCACCCGCGGACCGGGGCGATGCGATGTTCGGCTGGGGTTCTCCTCAGGTCTGTTCGACCCCCTTATCGGGCTCTCCCGGGGCGCCTTAGATCGATCCCGGACGAGCCGAGCACTCCGAATGCGGCATCCGACCGATGCCCGCAGGCCCCCTGGGACGCGAGGCTCGTACCACGAGCCGGAGCGACCGGCTCGGGTGACCAGGAGGTCGACACCATGTTGGAGTACGAACTGTTCCAGGCCCGTGAGCGCGAGCTGCGGGCGACCGCCGACCAGGACCGGGTGGTCCGTGAGGCGCTGCGAGCCGGCCGGCGTGCGGCCAAGGCGGCCCGGGTGGCCCGGCGCGAGGAGCGGCGAACCGGCCAAGGTGCCGGCGGGCTCAGCTCCGATCGCGGCCTGATCGGGTGGCGGGTATCCGGTCTGCACCTGCACGCGCGGTGAGCACGTGATACCCGCCACGCCCGCCGAAACTCCTTGGTTGACCTGCGCAAACGGGTTTCGCCGGGCGTGAAAACCCCGGCTGCGAAGCGGAGGAGCATGACATGCTCGGCACTGTGGCGAGTACTTCTGTTTCCCCCGTGTTCGTAGGCCGGTCATTGGAAATGGCGCGGTTCCTCACGGCTTTGCGCGAAGCCGACGAGGGCACGCCGGGCGTCGTGCTCGTCGGGGGCGAGGCCGGCGTCGGCAAGACGCGCCTGCTCCAGGAGTTCCTGGAGCGCGCCGAGGCACAGGGCGCGGTGACCGCCGTCGGCGGTTGTCTGGAGTTGGGCGCGGAGAGCCTGCCGTTCGCGCCGATCTCGGCGGCGCTGCGCACCCTCTCCCGCCGGATCGGCCCCGAACTGGCCGAGGCGGTCGCCGGGCGCGAGCGCGACCTCGCGTGGCTGCTTCCCGACTTGGCGCCGGGCACGATCGCACGCGACGGCGAGTTCGACCGGGTCCGGCTGTTCGAGCTGATGCTCGGCCTGCTGGAGCGACTGGGCGGCGACCGTACGCTCGTGATCGCGATCGAGGACCTGCACTGGGCCGACTCCTCCACGCGGGAGCTGCTCGGCTTCCTGTTCCGGCTGCTGCGCACCGGCCGGATCCTGATCGTGGGGACGTATCGGGCGGACGCGGTCGGCCGGCGGCATCCGCTGCGATCCTTCCTGGCCGAGCTGGATCGGGTGCACAACGTCTCCCGAATCGACCTGGCCAGGCTCACCCGGGCCCAGGTCGGCGACCAGTTGCGCGGCATCCTGCGCGAGGATCCGCCGCGCCGGTTGATCCGCCAGATCTTCCAGAAGTCCGAGGGGAACGCGTTCTTCGTCGAGGAACTCGCGTGCAGCATCCGGGACGGCCAGCTCACCGGCATCTCCGACACGCTGCGTGATCTGCTGCTGATCCGGATCGAGGAGTTGTCGGAGGACACCCAGAAGGTGATCCGACTGGCTGCGATCGGCGGGGTCACCGTCGGCCACCGGCTGCTCACCGAGGTCTCCTGGCTGGATCCGGACCGCCTGGAGGAGGCGCTGCGCACGGCGGTGTCCGCGCACGTGCTGGTGCCGGTCGGCGAGGAGTTCCAGTTCCGCCATTCGCTGGTGCGCACCGCGATCCGCGAGGACCTGATGCCGGGTGAGCGGGTCCGGCTCTACGCCACCTTCGCCGAGGCGCTCGAGCGCTGTCCGGACATGGTCACCGCCGACGAACTGCGCGGGCGGATCGCGACCTACTGGTTCCACGCCGGCAAGGCGGTCAAGGCACTGCCGGCGGTGCTCGCCGCGGCCGAGGCCGCACGCGAGCGGTATGCCTTCGACGAGCGCACCCGGCTGCTGGAGCGGGCGCTGCTGCTGTGGGAACAGGTGCCCGATCCGGAGCAACTGAGCGGTCGCCGGTTGCTCGACATCTACATGGAGGCGGTCACCGCGGCCCGACTGGGCAGCGAGCGCGAGTTGGCCATCCACTTCTGCAAGCGCGCCATCCAACTGGTGGACCCGGTCGCCGAGCCCGAATTGGCCGCGTTCCTGTGGCGGGAGAAGGCCCGCGGCCTGCGCAATCTGTGTCGCTCGTCGGGCCGGCCGGAGCTGCGCCGGGCCCAACAGATCCTGGAGGGGCTGCCGCCGTCGATGGAACAGGCCCGGGTGCTCGCGCACATCGCCCGGGACCGCATGCTCGACGGCGAGGGCGGCGAGGCGATAGCCGAGGCCATGCTCGCGCTGGAGCGCGCGCGCACCGTGGACAGCCCCGACATCGAGGCGGAGGCGCGCAAGACGCTCGCGTGCGGCCTGGTGCAGGTCGGCCGGATCGAGGAGGGGATGGCGCAACTCGCGCTGGCCGAGGAAGGCGCGATCAGAAGCAGTGAGCCGGACAGCCTGGTGCACATCCTGAGCAACAAGGCGTCGTTGCTGGAGGGACTGGGCCGGCACCGGGAGAGCGCGGTGGCCGCGCGGCGCGCGATGGAGATCGCCGCCGAGCGCGGACTCACCCGCACGTCGGGCTCGTTCGCGCTGGGCAACCTCGCCGAGTCGCTGCTCTCGGCCGGCGACTGGGCCGACCTGGAGACGCTGGTGGAGAAGACCCTCGACTTGGACCCCGGGCCGCAGACCACCCGCCACCTCGAACTGCAACTGGTCGACCTGTGCCTGGCCCGCGGCGACGTGCGCGGTGCGACCGCGCATCTCAGGCGCTCCCGGCTGGCCGCCGGCTCGCGCTATGTCGAGGCGCAATACGCGATCCCGCTGGCGCGTGCCGAGATCCGGGTGGCCGAGGCACAGGGCCGGCTGGACGAATCCCGCGAGGCGCTGGTCGCGGCCCTGGAGGGGGTCGGCTGCCCGCCGGGCCACCAGCGCTACATGTGGCAACTGCTCGCCGACGCGGCCGCGAACGAGGCTGACGCGCGCACCTCGACCGTGCGCCCGCGCGAATCCGAACTCAAGGCCCGCCAGGACATCGCCGATCGGATCGCGGCGATGGCCGGGTCGCTGGCGGTGGACTGCGCGCTGGACGCGGCGTACGCATCGCTGGTCAAGGCCGAGCTGGCCCGGGCGGCCGGCACCGACGACGCCGAGCTGTGGGGCCGGGTCGTCTGCGCCTGGGAGTTGACCGAGCAGCCCTACCGCACGGCCTGGGCTCGATTCCGGCACGCGGAGACCCTCCTCGCCGCCGGCGACCGCGACGCCGCCGCGCTCCCGCTGGCCGCCGCCGCGGAAGTGGCCCTCCTCCTGGACGCCAAGACCCTGCGCGAACTCATCGACCTGCTCACCCGCCGCGCCCGGATGGCCCCCACCGCCCAGGGCGACACCGGCACGCCGCTGCCGGCCCTGACTCCACGCGAGATCGACGTCCTGCGGCTGGTCGCCGACGGCCGCAGCAACCGACAGATCGCCGAAGAGCTCTACATCAGCGTCAAGACGGCCAGCGTCCACGTGTCCAACATCCTGGCCAAACTGGAGGTGACCGGCCGAGGCGAAGCCGCGGCGGTGGCCCACCGGTTGCACCTGGTCGACGGCTAGCTCACGAGGCCGGAGCGGGCCGCCCCGATACCCGTGAAACCCCAACCGCCGCATCCAAGGCGACTGGTGGAGCCGGCGGGTGCGGCCCGAGCCGACCAAACGCAACCGCGGCTACCCCGCCGCGGCGCAGGACAGATCGGCGAGCTCACCGAGTGTGCCGGAGAAGTCGGCGGTCAGCCCTGCGAGGACGACCCACGCCTCGGGGTTCGCGCCGATCCGCTTCGCGAGTTGCGCGAGCGCCGGGCGGGGGTTGCCGGGCGCCCAGTGATAGGCGTCGATCGAGACCAACGCCTCGAACGCGTGCCGGGCCGGGCGCGCGTGCCTGACGACCTCCTCGGTGTGCAACTCGCCGGCGGTGACCGCGGCGGTGAGCCAGGAGTGCCACTGGTCCAGGGGTGTGTCGCGGACCCGGTCGGCCGGCGGCCGCCGATGTTCGGGGACGGGCGGTTCGGCGCGCGGCCCACGATCCCAGCGGGCCCGCAACTCCCGCAGCGGCGTGGGGTCCCCGGCGGCCAACGCGGCCCGGGCCGTGTTGCGGATCCGGTCCGGGAACAGCGCGCCGTGCCGGTCGAGGATGTCGCCGGTCACCGTCGGGTCGGCCCGCTCCCACAGGCTCAGCACGATGTCGATCCAGTCGATCCGGCGCAGCTTGCGCGCCTCGCACTGCGGCAGCGCGTGGTCCACCAGCGCCGGGTCGCCGGACAGCGCGTAGGCCTCGGGCTCGCTGCCGAAGTGCGGTTCGTCGATCAATTGCACCCGCAGCTCGGGGTGCATCGGGGCACGGGGCCGGTCGGCCCGCCGGCCGGCGTAGATCTCGCGCCGCACCTCGGCGGTGACGCCGGAGCGGTTGTCCACCAGGAGGCGGTCCAGGTGGTCGTCGCCGAGGTCCTTGAGGCGGCCGGCGTAGTGCCGCCCGAGGCTCTGGTGTCGGGCGAGCACTTCGAGCAGCGCGGGATGTGCGCAACGCAGCGCCGCCTCGGCGACGTTGGGCAACGGCGGGACGTTGCCCGGAAGCAGTGCGGCCGCCGCCGCGTGGTCGAGATGCGGTACGAGGGTGGTCAGTTCGTCCGTGTCCAGCCTGCGGAGCAGGAAGACCACGGACGGGCGCACGGCGGCGGGCACCTCGATCGCGGCCTCGCCCGTGTGCGTCGCGGCGGCCGCGAACAACTCCGGGAGGGTGCCGGTGAAGCGCCCGAGCGCGCGGACCACGTGCGCCCATGCGGCCGGATTCGCGCCGAGGGTGGTCACGATCTCGGGCCTGAGCAACTCGTGGATCGTCACCTCGCCGGTGACGTAGGAGTGTTCCCGCGAGACCACCGCGAGCACCTGGGCGGCGACGCGCGCGGGCCGCATCCGCACCAGGATCTCGCGCGGCGCCAGCACCCCGGCCCGCAGCGCGGGGCCCACCTGGTCGAGCGCCTCGGTCCGGGACACCGGCACATTCGGGGTGTGCAACACACTCGCGGGTCCGCCCCGCCGGGCGGTGTGCGCGAGCACGGGATGTGCGCGCAACAGCGCGAGCGCCCGCTCGGCCGCGACTTTGCCCCGCCGCAACTCCCGTCGCCCGCGATCGAGCACCTCGCCGGCCTCGCCGGCGGCCTCCTCGGGAAGGTCGGCTCCGACCTCCTCGTCCGGCACGAACGCCCCGGCCACCACCGGGTCGCCGCCCGCCTCGATCAAGCGGCACAGTTGACCCGGCGTCAGCCGCGGATTGGCGGCGGCCCGAACGATCGCGCCGACGCTGCCATGCATGGCGATCGTCTCGACCAACGCGTCCGACATGCGCATCTCGTCCGCCACCATCGCGTGGAGCCCGCGCAATCCCGCCAACCGTACGAACACGCCCTCCACGTCGGCTTCGGAAAGCTCACTCAGCACCAACAGCAGGCCCTGGTTCATGGATCCCCTCCCTCGCGCCCCCACGCTAACGTCCGCCTCGGACGTCGTTCGAACCGGACGGGAGAGGACTCGCGTCGGGGCTCAGCCCGTTACCAGGCGCAGGATCCGGTCGTCCCCCTTACGGGGCGTGCCCCGGCCGTCCGTCATGCTGGTGACCAGCCACAGTTCGCCCGGGCCGACGGCCACGACCGTGCGCAACCGGCCGTACCTGCCCTGAAACCAGGCCTTGGGTTCGGTCACGGTGGAGCCCACGATCGGGGCCTGCCACAGGCGTTCGCCTTTGAGGCCGGCCAGGTACACGACATCGCCCAGGATTGCGATGCCGCTCGGCGAGGCGTCGTCGGTGGCCCACTGGGCGACCGGGTTCATGTACTCGGGGTTGTCGCTCGTGCCCTCGACCACCGGCCAGCCGTAGTTGGCGCCGGAGCGGATCAGGTTCAGCTCGTCCCAGGTGTCCTGACCGAACTCGCTCGCCCACAGCCGGCCGGTCGAATCCCACGCGAGGCCCTGGACGTTGCGGTGACCCAGGCTCCACACCGGGGAGTTCGGGAACGGGTTGCCGGGCGCCGGTCGGCCCTCGGGGGTGAGCCGCAGGATCTTGCCGCCGAGCGAGGATTCGTCCTGGGCCAACGGCTTCTGCCCGGCCTCGCCGGTGCCCGCGTACAGCATGCCGTCCGGGCCGAACGCGATCCTGCCGCCATTGTGGTTCGAGCCCGCCGGGATCCCGGCGAGCAGCACCTCGGGTTGTCCCAACGGCTGCCCCGGCAGATAGGTCATCCGGACGATCCGGTTGTCCTGCGCCGTGGTGAGGTACGCGTACAGGAAGTGGTCGCTCGCGAACGTCGGCGACACCGCGATCCCGAGCAGCCCGCCCTCGCCGCGATGCACCGAACCCGGCACCGTGCCCACCACCACCGGCGTCGGGGTGCCCGGGCCGAGGCGGGTGATCGTGCCGGTGTCGCGGGAGGACACCAGCGCGTCCCGATCCGGCAGCAGCGCCACGCCCCACGGCGTGTTCAGGTCCCGGGCGATCTCTCCGGCGACGATCGGCTCGACGGCCCCGGTCGCGGTCGGCCCCGCCGGCACGTTCGGCGCCTGCGTCGCGGCCACCGGGGCGGTGGGCCGGGGCGTGGCCTTGCCGTGCGACGAGTCGTCGCCGAAATCGCACGCGGTGAGCCCGGCCGCCATCGCGACGGCGAGCACCACGAAGGGCCAACGGGGCTTCGGACGGCGTGCGGGCACCGGAGAACACCACCTTCTCGAGATCTCTCGACCCTAAGCCGCCCGAGGCCGCGGGGGAGGGGGCCGACACGACATTTAGAGTTCCTGCCATGGTCACCGACGGCAGGATCTGGGTCCCGTACCCCCTGGAACAACTCGCCCCGCTCCCCGGCGAACTCGACGAAGCCGACGGCGCCGGCTCGATCGTCGACGTCTACGACGGCGTCGGCCCGGTACCCGACACCGTCGCCGATGTCGAGTTCTACGTCCTGCCCTACATGTTCGACCGCCCTCCGCTGGCCCTGATCGCGCAGATGCCCCGGCTCCGGGTGATCCAGACGTTGACCGCCGGCTACGAACACGTACTGCCCTACCTGCCGCCCGGCGTGTTGCTGTGCAACGGTCGCGGTATCCACGAGACGAGCACCGCCGAACTCGCGCTCGCCCTCACCCTCGCCGCATTGCGCGACATCCCGACGTTCGTGCGCGGCCAGGACGCGGGGGAGTGGCGGTCGGGGTTCTATCCCGCGCTGGCCGACAAGCGGGTGCTGATCGTCGGGTACGGGGCGATCGGCGAGGCGGTGGACCGCCGGCTCCAGGGCTTCGAGGTGGACGTGGTGCGGGTCGCCCGCAGCGCTCGCTCCGGCCCGCACGGACCGGTCCGCGCGATGGCCGACCTGCCCGGGCTGCTCCCGCACACCGATGTGGTGATCCTCACCGTCCCGCTCACCGCGGACACCCGCGGTCTCGTCGACGCCGACTTCCTGGCCCGGCTGCCCGACGGCGCACTCGTGGTCAACGTCGCGCGCGGCGCGGTCGTGGACACCGACGCGCTGCTCGGCGAACTGCGCACGGGTCGGGTCCGCGCGGCGCTGGACGTCACCGATCCCGAGCCGCTGCCGGCCGACCATCCGCTGCGCTTCGCCCCCGGTGTGTTGATCAGCCCGCACGTCGGTGGCAGCTCGTCCGCCTTCCTGCCGCGCGCCCTGCGGCTGATCCGCGAGCAGCTCGAACGTTGGTCCGAAGGGGTGACTCCGGCGAACATCGTGCGGGACTGAGCAACCGAAACCGTGCGATGGCGCTCTGCTCCAAGGCAGGGCCGACACCGGTACGGTGTGCCCGCGCACGCTGACCCGGACGGAGAGACATGGAAGACAGGGGGACGACGCCCGGCGCCGTTCACGAGCGGTTCGAGGCATCGCACACCGCCGACGCGGTCGGTGCGCCGACCGGGTCGACGGTCGTCGAACGGGCGGTGGTCGGTCCCCGAATGGGTGAACACGACCTCGGATTGCGCACAGTGGTCGAGCGGGCCCGCCGGCGGGTCGCTCCCGGTGCCCTGCCCTACCTGCTCGCCGCGTGCTTCTTCCTGATCTACACCACACACTCCCTACTCCGACATCGTCGGATGGAGACGCACGCCTATGACCTGGGTCTGTTCGAACAGGTGGTGAAGGCGTACTCGAACTTCGAGGCGCCGGTATCGGACCTTCGGGCGCCCGACTTCAACATGCTCGGCGAGCACTTCCACCCGATCCTGGCGCTACTCGGCCCGATCTACCGAATCTTCCCCGGCCCGAGCACCCTGCTGGTCGCCCAGGCGTTCCTGGTCGCCGCCTCGGTGGTGCCGATCACCCGGATCGCCGCACGCGCGTTCGGCACGCTCGGCGCCGCCGGGCTCGGCATCGCGTACGGGTTGTCCTGGGGCATCCAGTCGGCCATCTCGTTCGACTTCCACGAGATCGCGTTCGCGGTACCGCTGCTGGCCTTCGGCCTGGACCGTTTCCTGCTCGGCCGGCACCTACAGGCGCTGGCCTGGTGGCTGCCGCTGATCCTGGTCAAGGAGGACCTCGGGCTGACCCTGGCCGCCGCGGCGATTCCGCTGGTGCTGCTGCGCCGCTGGAAACTGGCCGCCGCGCACGTGCTGATCGGAGTCTCCGCGTTCGCGCTGGCGATCTTCGTCCTGCTGCCGGCGATCAACCCGAACGACACGTACGCGTTCTGGGGCAACCTCGACTCGTCCCAGCGCTCGGGCAACGCGGATGCCGGTACATCGCTGGGTCAGGTGCCGATCACCGAGCTGATCATCGAACTGCCCAAGTCGATGGTGTTGCCCAGCGCGAAGTGGATGACGCTGTTCACCCTGCTGCTGCCCACCGGGTTCATCGCGCTGCGCTCGCCGATCCTGGCGATGATCGTGCCCACCATGCTGTGGCGGTTCACCTCCAGCAATCAGTTCTACTGGGGCACCTACTTCCACTACAGCGCGGTGCTGATGCCGATCGTGTTCGCGGCCTTCGTGGACGGCGTGGTCCGGTTGCGCGCGTCGCGGGCGGACTGGTTGCGCCGGTACGCCGCCAAGGCCGCCATCGTTCCGCTCGCGGTGTCGCTGGCGTTCGCGCGCGACTTCCCGCTGATGGACCTGCTGCACAAGCGCACCTGGATGGTCCAGGACCGGGTGCACTCGGCGCACAGGGTGCTCGATCGGATTCCCGACGATGCGACGGTGTCGGCGACGATGAGCTTCTCGCCGCAACTGGTCGCGCGGGTACGACGGGTGACCGACTTCCCGACCATCCGGCCCGGCCCCGGTTACGCGGCGATCGAGGTGTGGGGCGACAACAAGGACTGGGCCCGATACTGGGTCGACCATCTGATCGGGCAGGGCTTCACCGAGGTCGCGCGCGAACCGGGTGCGGTCCTGCTCCAGCGCGACTGAACCCGGGCGCCCCGTTCCCTGGTCCGCGCACCGGGCGCCTTCGGCCGGGCCCGGAAACCGAGCGCCGGTCGCCCACTCCCGAGCGACCCCTCCGCGCCGCTCCCGGCTCGGCCGTCCGAGTTCCCGCCCCGCTGTGCCCGCTCCGCTGTGCCCGCCGCGACCGGATCGTGCCGCCGTCGCGGGGCGCCTTCGGCCCGGCGCGCCGAGTCTCCGGCGCGCCTTCGTCAGGCCCCGGCGGAGCTCCGGGACGCCCCCAGCCTTCCGCAGGACCGCCCGACGACCGCTGAAACTCCCAGATTTGCCCTGATCAGTGCCCCTTTTTCCGCCCGGTGTCGGGAGTTTGTCACAAATGCGCGGGAAGGGACTCCCATGCCGGCCATCATTAGTTACTCTGTGTTGAGGAAGACAAGCTCACAGTGACGGGTTGGTGTATCGTCCGAGTCGTGGGGCGTTGAGAGACGCGCACGGTCGGGTGTCGCACCCCCGTCGCGCCGGCGCCGACCGCCCCACCTCACGGCTGGGGTGTGAGGGCCGGTGCAGTGCCATGAAGCGTCGTGAAGGCGACTTCGGGCAGAGGGGAGTGCGAAATGCCGGGGGACCACTGCCGGAGTGGCCGAGCCATGACGACCCGGTGCGGCTGCTGATCTTGGCCGACACCCCTACCCAGCGGCAGCTGAAGTATCTGATCGCGCCGCTGTGTCTCGTATACGCGATCGGTGCGCTCCAGGGCTGGGGCAATCCGACGCTGTCGCTCGCGATGGGCGACTTCGGCCTGGCGGCCGCCGCGGCCGTCGCGGCGATCTCGTGCGCGCTCAAAGCCGTGCGCGAATCCGGGCGGGCCCGGCTGTCCTGGGCCCTGTTCGCCTTCTCGGCCACGATGGTCTCGCTCGGCAACGGGATCTGGGGCTGGTACGAGGTCGTCCTCGGCGTCCCGGTGCCCACGCCCGGACCCACCGACGTGATCTTCCTGCTGTTCGCGCCGCCCACCATCGTCGGCCTGGTCCTGGTGGCCCAGCGCCCGCGGGGCATCGCGGCATGGACCTGCATGGCGCTGGACGGCTGGCTGATCGCGGGCTCGCTGTTCACGCTCGGCTGGAGTCTCGCGCTGGCCCGCAACACCAACGGGGACCGCTCGGACGTCATCAAGATCGTGCTCACCCTCGCCTACCCGGTGCTCGACATCCTGATGATCAGCATGGTCCTCGGCTTGCGATTTCGGGCCGGTTCGGGAGATCGCGCGGCACTGAACCTGGCGCTGGTCGGCCTCGCGGTCACCGTGATGAGCGATGCGTTGTGGACCACACCCGGGTTGAACAGCGGATACCGCTCCGGCGGCCTGCTGGACGCGGGCTGGTTCGCGGGCAGTCTGCTGCTCGCCATCGCGCCGTGGACCGGCGAGCGGGTCGAGGCGCACGAGCGACCGCGGCATCGCACCATCTCGATGTTGTCCGCGCTCACCCCCTACATCGCCGCCGCCGTGTGTACCGCGGGCGTGCTCGGCGGCGCGGTGGCCGGGCACGCCCCGGACAAGGTGGTGCTCGGGGTCGGTGCGACCGTACTGGTCACACTGGTCCTGCGGCAGGGCATCACGCTCGTCGACAACGTCTTCATGGCCCAGGAACTGGCCGCCAAGGAAAGCCACTTCAGGTCCCTGGTGCAGGGCTCCAGCGATGTGATCATGATCGCGGCCGGCGACGGCGTGCTCCAGTACGTCAGCCACGCGGTGCGCCGGGTGTACGGCTTCGAGCCGGAGGAGTTGGTCGGCACCCGGCTGGAACTGCTCATCCATCCCGAGGAGAGCGCGCGTGTGCAGCGCGAACTACGCGCGTTCTTGGACGGCGCGGTGCCGGTGGGCGAGACGGACACCGCGATGGTGCGGGTGGAGTGCCGGATCCGCTCGGCCGGCGGCACCTGGCTGCACACCGAATCGGCGGTCAACCGCTACGGCGATGGGCTGATCTTCAACAGCCGCGACGTCACCGACCGGATCAAATTGCAGACCCAGCTGGAGTACGACGCGTTCCACGACCGGCTCACCGACCTGCCCAACCGGGCCCTGTTCGAGGACCGGATCCAGCACGCGCTGGCCCAGCGGCGCGGGGTCACCCCCACGGTCGCGGTGTTGTTCGTGGACCTGGACGGGTTCAAGGCGGTCAACGACAACTACGGGCACACCGCGGGCGACGAACTGCTCGTGCAGGCCGCGCGCCGGCTCGAACACGCGGTTCGGATCGGCGACACCGTGGCCCGCTTCGGCGGCGACGAGTTCGCCGCGCTCCTGGTCGGAGATCCCGGCCCGCGCGCGATTCGGGAGATCGCCGAGCGGCTGTTGTCCACACTGTCCGCGCCGTACCGGATCGCGGACGGCGAGGTGCGGGTCGCGGCCAGTATCGGCATCGCCTTCTCCGCACCCGGGATCGCTCCGACCGACCTGGTGCGGCACGCGGACGCCGCGATGTACCGGGCCAAGGACGGCGGCAAGGGCCGGGTCGAGGTCTACACCCCGGACATGGACGCGGACGTGGAGCGCCGCGCCGCCCGGGCCGCGGGCCGCCGCCGGATGGACCGGGACGGGCGATTGGCCGTTTCGTACCAACCGGTGGTGGACCTGGACACCGGCCGGGTGCGCGACGTGGAGGCGGCGCTGTGCCGGGTCGAGGACGGTGCCGTGCCCGGTCGGGCGGACCACGCGCGACTGACCGCGGCCGCCGAGGGCCGACTCTCGCCGGTGGGACGCAGGCTGCTGGAGGAGAGCGCGCTGGCCGCCGCGACCTGGCGCGCGGCCGGCCACGACATCGGTGTCACGGTCGGCCTGGCCGCGCGCCAACTCACCGGGCCGGGCTTTTTGGACGTGCTGGAGGAGACCCTGTGCGCCGCCGACCTGCCCGCCGGCGCACTCACCCTGGAGATCACCGACAACGTGCTGCCGGACGGCGACGAACTGCTGCTCGGCCGGATCGCGATGCTGCGCCGACTGGGTGTGCGGTTGTCCCTGGACGACTTCGGCACAGGGCACTCCTCGCTCACGTACCTGCGCCGGCTACCGGTGGACGCGCTCAAGATCGACCGCTCATTCGTGGCCGAGGTCGGCACGTGTCCACATCTGACCGTGCTCACCTCGACCATCGTCCGGCTCGGCCTGGATTCCGGGCTGACCCTGGTGGCGGCCGGCATCGACAGTCACGCGCAGGTCGACATACTCCGGGAGATGGGCTGTCAGCGCGGGCAGGGCAGCTGGTTCCATCCGGCGGTGTCCGGGGATGCGATCTTCGACGTGCTCGGCCAGACGCCGCTGGGCAACAGCGCGGTCCGCGGTCCGCGGCCCGAGCCGCTCCCGGAGGCCCGCTCGGCCCTGCCGCTCCAGGTGCCCAGGTCGCAGATGTGATGGTTCGCGCCCGGACGCAGGCCGGCCGAAACCATGACGTGCCGTCAGTCCTGGACAAATGATCCCGAATAATGAGACGCACGAAGAGTCGGCTTGACACGTACACGGGCGCGGAGGGAGAGTCGCGGGCATGCAGACCCGCATCCTCGTACTTGAGAAGCGCGTGAACTGACCACCGAGTCGGTTCGCGCGCCCCCCTCGCTTGCCTAACGGCACGGGGGGTTTTTTTGTTGCAGTCCGACGGGTCCGGGCCTCGCGCCCCACTCGATATGCCGACTTCAGATCGAGAAGAGACGAAAGCATGACCGATCAGGTGACAGGAGCCCAAGCGCTGATCCGCTCCCTGGAAGCCGCAGGGGTGGACACGGTCTTCGGCATTCCCGGGGGCGCGATTCTTCCCGCCTACGATCCGATGATGGACTCGACGAAGGTGCGCCACGTCCTCGTCCGGCACGAGCAGGGCGCGGGCCACGCGGCGGAGGGATACGCGCAGGCCACCGGCAAGGTCGGGGTGTGCATGGCCACTTCCGGCCCCGGCGCGACCAACCTGGTGACGCCGATCGCCGACGCACACATGGACTCGGTGCCGATCGTCGCGATCACCGGCCAGGTGGCCAGTGCCGCGATCGGCACCGACGCCTTCCAGGAGGCGGACATCTGCGGCATCACGATGCCGATCACCAAGCACAACTTCCTGGTCACCGACCCGGCCGAGATCGCGCCCACGATCGCCGCGGCGTTCCACATCGCCTCCACCGGCCGGCCCGGCCCGGTCCTGGTCGACATCTCCAAGGACGCACTCCAGGCGACCACCGAGTTCATCTGGAACGGCACCCCCGAGCTGCCCGGCTACCGCCCGGTCACCCGGCCGCACGCGAAGCAGATCCGCGAGGCCGCCCGGCTGCTCAGCGAGGCCAAGCGTCCGGTCCTGTACGTCGGCGGCGGGGTGCTCAAGGCGCACGCCTCGGCCGAGCTGAAGGTCCTCGCCGAGCTGACCGGCGCGCCGGTGGTCACCACGCTGATGGCGCTCGGCGCGTTCCCGGACAGTCACCCGCAACACCTGGGCATGCCGGGCATGCACGGCACGGTGGCCGCGGTCACCGCGCTGCAGAAGTCGGACCTGATCTTCGCGCTCGGCGCCCGTTTCGACGACCGGGTCACCGGCAGGCTGGACACGTTCGCGCCGCACGCCAAGATCGTGCACGCGGACATCGACCCCGCCGAGATTTCCAAGAACCGCACCGCGGACGTGCCGATCGTCGGCGACGCCCGCGAGGTGATCGCCGACCTGGTGGTCGCGGTCCAAGCCGAGCACGAGGCCGGCCGGTTCGGCGACTACCAGGAGTGGTGGACCGCGCTCAACCGCTGGCGCGACACGTACCCGCTGGGCTACGACGTGCCGGCGGACGGCTCGCTGTCGCCGCAACTGGTGATCGAGCGACTCGGCGCGATCTCGGGCCCGGACACGATCTTCGCCTCCGGCGTCGGCCAGCACCAGATGTGGGCCTCGCAGTTCATCCGCTACGAGAAGCCCTACACCTGGCTCAACTCCGGCGGCGCCGGGACGATGGGCTACTCGGTGCCGGCCGCGATGGGCGCCAAGGCCGGCATGCCGGACACCACGGTGTGGGCGATCGACGGCGACGGCTGCTTCCAGATGACCAATCAGGAACTGGTCACCTGCGCGGTCAACGACATCCCGATCAAGGTCGCCATCATCAACAACGGCACCCTGGGCATGGTCCGCCAGTGGCAGACGCTCTTCTACAACGAGCGCTACTCCAACACCGACCTGCAGAGCCGCCGGCTGCCGGACTTCGTCAAGCTCGCCGAGGCGATGGGCTGCGTCGGGCTGCGCTGCGAGAGCCCGGACCAGCTGGACGAGATCATCCACAAGGCGATGTCGATCAACGACGCGCCCGTGGTCATCGACTTCGTCGTGCACCAGGACGCGATGGTGTGGCCGATGGTCGCGGCGGGTTCCTCCAACGACGAGGTGATGGCCGCACGCGACGTGCGTCCCGACTTCGGCGACTCGGACGACTGACAGGCCGACAGGGCATCAGGAAGGCATAGGAGTCCAGCGATCATGTCCAAGCACACCCTCTCGGTCCTCGTCGAGAACAAGCCCGGTGTCCTCGCCCGGATCACCGCGCTGTTCTCGCGTCGGGGCTTCAACATCGACTCGCTCGCCGTCGGCACCACCGAGCATCCGGACATCTCGCGGATCACGATCGTGGTCAGCGTGGTCGAGGAACTGCCGTTGGAGCAGGTCACCAAGCAGCTGAATAAGCTGGTCAACGTGCTCAAGATCGTCGAACTCGACCCGCCCGCGTCGGTGCAGCGCCAGCTGCTGCTGGTCAAGGTGCGCGCCGATCACGAGACGCGGTCCCAGGTGGTGGAGATCGTCCAGCTCTTCCGCGCCAAGACGGTCGACGTCTCGCCGGAGGCGGTCACCGTCGAGGCCACCGGCGGTCCCGACAAGCTGGCCGCGATGCTGCGCATGTTGGAACCGTTCGGCATCAAGGAACTCGTCCAGTCCGGCGTCGTGGCCATCGGCCGCGGCGGCCGCTCGATCACCGACCGTTCACTGCGGTCGGTCGAGCGCTCGGCCTGACGGATATGTCAGGATTTCGATCCTGGCGGACCGTCACGGTCCACATTTCAAACCAGCGGCACGCGCCGCGCTCGTGATTTGCGAAGATGACGGGCGGGGCGTGGCCCCTGAAACACCCTGTCTTGAAGGAGAACCCCGAAGTGGCCGAGCTGTTCTACGACGACGACGCCGACCTGTCCATCATCCAGAACCGCAAGGTCGCGGTGCTCGGCTACGGCAGCCAGGGCCACGCCCACGCGCTGTCGCTGCGGGACTCCGGCGTCGACGTGCGGGTCGGTCTGCTGGAGGGCTCGAAGAGCCGCGCCAAGGCCGAGGAGGCCGGCCTGCGGGTCGTCACTCCCGCCGAGGCCGCCGCCGAGGCCAGCGTCATCATGATCCTCACCCCCGACCCGGTCCAGGCGAAGGTCTACGCCGAGGCGGTGGAGCCCAACCTGCAGGACGGCGACGCGCTGTTCTTCGGGCACGGCTTCAACATCCGGTTCGGCTTCATCAAGCCGCCGGCCAACGTCGACGTGTGCATGGTCGCGCCCAAGGGCCCGGGTCACCTGGTCCGCCGGCAGTACGAAGAGGGTCGCGGCGTGCCGTGCATCGTCGCGGTCGAGCAGGACGCGTCGGGCCAGGGCCTCGCGCTCGCCCTCTCCTACGCGAAGGGCATCGGCGGCACCCGCGCCGGCGTGATCAAGACCACCTTCAAGGAAGAGACCGAGACCGACCTGTTCGGTGAGCAGGCCGTGCTCTGCGGTGGCGCCTCGGCGCTGGTCAAGGCGGGTTTCGAGACCCTGGTCGAGGCCGGCTACCAGCCGGAGATCGCCTACTTCGAGTGCATGCACGAGCTCAAGCTCATCGTCGACCTCATGTACGAGGGCGGCCTGGAGAAGATGCGCTGGTCCATCTCGGAGACCGCCGAGTGGGGCGACTACATCACCGGCCCGCGGATCATCACGGCCGACACCAAGGCCGAGATGAAGAAGGTCCTCGCCGAGATCCAGGACGGCTCGTTCGCGGCCGCGTGGATGGCGGAGTACGAGGCGGGTCTGCCCAAGTACAAGGAGTACGTCAAGGCGGACTCCGAGCACAAGCTGGAGACCACCGGCAAGGAGCTCCGCAAGATGATGAGCTGGGTGACCAACGAGGCCTGATCCTCGACGAGTTGCCCGCTCCCACAGCGGTGTGAGTGCCCCGGACCGGATCGGTCCGGGGCACTTTCCGGATAGGGCCGGCGCCGTTCACGCGGGATTCACCACGCGTCGGTATCGATCGTCATCACAGGATCGCTTGACTCGGCGAACATGAGCGACTCCTCGCGGATCTACGCGATTCTCAACCCCGATATGCCCCGGAGCGTGATACCGCCCGGGAACGGCGGCGGCCCGATGGATCACACCAAGGTCGAGTCGCAGCAACTACGCACGTCGGCCGCGACGTTGACGACCATCGGCGGTGAGATCAACACCGAGCTGCCGGTGCCGGACGCGCTCGCCGTCAAGTCCGCCTTCGGCAGCTGGCAGTTGGTCGGTCCGCTGAACGAGGGCCGATGGAAGGATCAGACCGCTCGGCTGCGGCGCGATCTGTCCGAGATCTCCGACGGCCTGTACACGATGGCGGACAACTACGACCGGAACGAGCACGCGGTCACCACCTCCTTCACCGGCGGGAAGGTGATCTGACCATGGTCGGCTTCGCCCAGCTGCGCGACCTCAAGACCGAGGCCCTGCGCGAATCCGCCCAGGAGTTCTACGACTTCGCGTCCTGGCTGGATCGAAAACAGCAGTTGATCCGGGCCGATTCGCGCTCGCTGACGGTGACCGGACAGTGGGACGGCCCCGCCGCGCAGGCCACGCTGACCCGATACCGGGGCCTGGACGACGTGTTCGAGGGCGGCAAGACCGAGTACCGGGCGATCTGCGCGATCCTGCGCGATGCCGCCGACGACATCGGCGCCGCGAAGAAGAAGCTCACCGACGCGATCGCCGACGCGCAGGCGCACGAACTGGTGGTGCACGACGACGGCTCGCTGAGCTGGGGTCCGCTCAAGCCGCAGGGACACCAGCCGGATCCCGAGGACATCAAGGCGCACACCACCCGCATGCAGGGACTGTCCGAGGACTTTCAGCACAAGTTCAAGAGCGCCCTGGACGACGCGACCGACGCGGATGCCCGCGCCGCGTCCGCGCTCAAGGGCGACATCGGCGCGAGCGCGACCTCGTTCAACGCGAATGCGATCGGCGGCGGCGAACTGCCGGACTCGATCCGGGCGGCGGCCCTGGCCAAGCGGATCGACACGCTGAGCCCGGCCGAGCTGGAGGAACTGCGCAACCTGCTGCACGGGAACGAGAAGTCGTCGATCTTCGCCACCAACCTGATGAACACGCTCGGCCCCAACGGCCTGCTCGAACTCCAGGCGGGCGTGGTCAACCGGGGCCAGAAGTGGACCGGCCACGACGCCGACGGCGCCACCAAGGACGACCTGCGCGCGATCCAGGACGCACTGGGCACCAACCTGGCCACCGCGACGCAGCCCAAGGGCGAGCCGCACGTCACGCAGAGCTGGGTGGAGGGCCTCAAGGAGGCCGGCCGCAGCCGCACGTTCGTGCTCAACGACATGCCCAAGCACTACCTGTACGGCTACCAGTTGCTCGGCAACATGCTGCACCAGGGCGACTACGACAAGCAGTTCCTCGGTGACATCGGCAAGGACATGGTCGCCTTCGACCGGTCCAAGCCGGATCTGCACGAGGCGGTCCCGGTACTGCGCGAGCGCTTCCCGCTGATGGACGACGCACAGGGCCACGAAGGGCGCGGCTACGACGCGTTGGAGGGCCTGATGGACGCGCTCGGCCGCAACCCGAGCGCCGCCGAGACGGTGCTCGACCCCAGCGGCGGGAACCTGCACTACCTGCTCAAGGAGCGCGACTGGGGCCAGGACACCGGCGCGGGCTCGCCCGCCGACGCGTTCGGGAAGGCCTTCGAGGCGGCCACCACCGGGCATCCGGCCGGCGCCACGAGCGGCGGCCCGCACACCGAGGGCGGCGCCCGGATCATGGCCGAGGCGGTGCACATCATCGGCCAGGACGGCCCCGGCGGCCACTTCGAGGACTACCGGGACAGCTTCGGCAACGCGATGGCCTCCTACATGCCGGACATCCACAACGAGTTGCGCAACGAGCGCGCGGGTGGATCCGCGGGTCTCGACCCGCTGTTCCCGAACTCGGGGGAGGCCCGGGCCACTTTCCTCGGCGGCACCCCCGACCACGACCTGCTGCGCACGATGGCCGTCGTCGCCGAGGACCCCAAGGCGTTCAAGGCGATGTCCGACGCCGAGCACTCGTACATCGCGGTGGGCCTGGAACGCATCTCCAAGGGCGACCCGCCGGCCGGCCTGACCGCCGACCAGCACCTGGCCCAGTCGGCCCAGGTGGTCGGCGCGTTGGACGCGGTGCGTACCGAGGCGATCCGCAACCAACAGGTGCTCAGCGACAAGGAGTACAACGACCAGGTCGCCTGGAACGGCAAGATCGCCAACGCGGTGGTCGGCGGCGCGGTCAAGATGAGCCCGCTGCCCACCATGGTGTCCGAGCCGCTGTCCCGGATCGTCGCGCTGACCACCGACTACAGCGCGCAACAGGCCCGGGTGGACACCTCCGCGGCGGCCGACCGCACGATCGCCGATCAGCACCTGTGGGGGCGCGGATACATGCAGACCATCGCTGCGGACTGGGCCGGGCAGCACGGGCGTGAAGGCGAGATCCCGGGCTACGACCTGACGGTGGACAACAACTTCACCACCGGACAGCGAAAGGCGCAGGAGGCGATGGGGCACGAGTGAGGGCGGTGCCGCGTCGACGACTTCGGCTCGACCTTCACGGCTGTGACCGCGTGAGCGTGGTGGGGGTTGTGGGTGCGGTGCGGTGAGGCGGGGCGGCCCGAGTCGGGGGCGCTGACGCGCCGGGGGTGTGGTGTTTCGGGGGAGGCGGGTCGGGGGTGGTGAAGTAGCACGCCGGAGTCGGAAGGGCGGCGTTGCTCGGTCTCGGTGAGCCGCATCGGCCGCCGATTCGAGGCGGGCGCCGGGGCCGCCGAGCTTGGCTGCGGTTCGGCGCGTCAGCGTCCCCGACCCGGGCCGCCCCCGCGTCCTGCTCGCCCCCCGCCCCTGCTCCCCGGCCCCACGCTCCCGACTCGGGTCGTCCCCCGGTCGTGGTCGGGCGCAACCTTCGAGGGTCGGTGTGCGTGTGGACCGTACCGGACGTGTCGCACGGGCCGGCACGGGCGAGTGACGGGGGACGCGCGGCCATGGCGGATGAGGGGGCGCTCGGTGTTGCGTTCGGTGCGCTCGAACGTGATGTCGGTCGCGTTCTCGTCGGGCGTCCGGGTGGCGGCCGGGTTCCGATTCGGGAGTTGATCGATCGACGGCGACGGCGACGGCGACGGCGACGGGTCCTGGTCGGGGCCGGCCTCGCGTTCTTGTCGGCACTGTTTGCGGCCGATCGGTTGGCCGCTACACGGAACCGATCACCCGTTTGTGTGCGTGGGTGGAGGAGAGACGCCCAAGGCGGGTATTCCGTGACCCGAACCGACATCGGGTGTGCGTCTTCGGCCGGATAAGGTACCGGGTCACGGCAGGACGAACACGCCGCGACGGGACGCGGGGGAACGATGAGACGGGACACGGGCGGTCGCGCCGACTTCGACGTGTTCTACGCGGAGAGCCACGGTGCCCTCGTCGCACACCTGTACGCGCTGACCGGCGATCTCGGCGAGGCCCAGGAGGCCGCGCAGGAGACCTACATCCGGGCCTGGAAGGACTGGGACCGGATCAGCGACTACGAGAACCCGGTCGCCTGGATCCGCCTGGTCGGCCAGCGCATCGCGGTCAGCCGCTGGCGGCGCACCCGCACCGCGCTCAAGAGCTGGATCCGGCACGGCCCGGACGGCGACCTGCCCGCACCCGGACCCGAATCCGTCGCCCTGGTCACCGCGTTGCGGCAGATCCCCGAGGCGCAACGGCGCGCCGTGGTGATGCACCACATGGGCGGCCTGTCGGTCGCCGAGATCGCCGCGCACGAGGGGGCGCCCGAAGGGACCATCAAGGCCCGCCTGTCCCGGGGCCGCAGCGCGCTCGCCGGCCTGCTCGCGGACGGTTCGGAGGCGGTCCGGACCGGACGCGGCTAGGCTCCGGCGCGGTCGATGCGGGCTCGCCCCGGTAGCCGTGCGCCGAGAAACCCGAAGGAATTGGCCTTCCGGTTCACATGCCAGGGCCGCATCCGAGGCAGCATGCTTGAACGAGGCAGTGCTATCGCCGCACCGGACTTGCCGTTCCGGTCCGACATCGTGGAGCGTGAGACACATGAGGGGCAGAGGGGACTCGGGTCGGGAGACGACCGTGCCGGCTCGCGGTGGCTTCCCGGAACGAACGCTGCGGCAGGACGAATTGCGCGCCGAACGGCCACCGGCGGCGGACGACGACATCTTCGGCGACCTCTATCTCGACCTCGACTTCGAGGACGCGCCGACCCGCGAGCCCGCGGAGCGGATCGAACCGGTGCAGCGGCCCACCTACGCGCCGACGCCCGCGTCGACCACCTTCGACGACGAGTTCGCGGCCGAACCCGAGCCGGACTACGAGCCCGAGCCGGACCGGGCCCACGAGCCGGACGCCGACCACGCCGCCGACCGGGCGCACGCGCCGGCGCCCGAGGCGGATCCCGGCCCCGCGCCGAACGCGGCTGCCGCGGCACCCGAGGCCGCGTCGCGGTCGTTGTGGGACCAGGCCCCCCGGCCCACCGAGACCTTCGCCACCGGGCCGGACGCGGCCGATCGTGTGTCCGACCCGGTTCCGCACACGGTGACCCCGCGCGCCGTCCGCCCGGACGCCCGGACTCCGGCACCGCCGCCGCCGGTTCCCGGGCCGCCCACGGTCGCCGGCGGCTCCGCCGACACCACGCTCGCCGCCGGGCACGCGGTCCCGCCGCCACCGGCGGTCCCGCCGATGCCCACGTCGCCGCCGCCGGTGCCCGAGCCGCAGACCGAACTGCTGCCGGCCGCCGTGCCGATGTCCGAGCCGGTCGAGGACGCGGACGAGTTGGACGTACCCACCACCTCGCGCAGCGACAGTCTGCGCCGGGCCGAGACGGCCGAGGAGGACTCGGCCCGCAGCGGCCCCCCGCTGGGCGTCCAGGCGTCCGCGTGGTCGACCTCCTCGCACCCCGGCCGACGGCGCGCCGCCCGGCGCGAACGGCGCGGCCTGGGCCCGGAGCTGACCGCCCGGGACAACGACGACCGGTACGCCGCGACCGGCGAGGTGTTCATCGTCGCCGACGGCCTCGGCGGCCACCCCGCGGGTTGGTACGCGGCCGACGTGGCGGTGCGCACGCTGGTGGCCGAACTGGCCGCCGCCGACCTGTCCGCGGGCTGGAGCGACCGGCTCAGCGCCGCGATCGCGGTGGCCGACCTCGCGGTGCGCCGGCACGGCGTCGCGCAGTACGAGGGCATGCGCACCACCGTGGTGGCGGCCGTCCTGCAGCACGGCAGGCTGCATCTGGCCGGTTGCGGCGACAGCGTGTGCTGGCTGGTGCGCGGCGGGCGGGCGTTCCGGCTGACCGAACAGGGCAACGCCGCCGAGTTCGGCCGACCGTGGCTGCTCACCTCCACCCCGTTGGGCGGCTCGCAGGCCCCCGAACCCGAACTGCAACGGATCGAACTGCACCCGGGCGACCGTGTGGTCCTCGCCACGGACGGCGTCGGCCATCTGCCCGACGAGACGGTGGCCGACCTGGTGCACGGCGACCCCTTCCATGCGGCAACGACCCTGACGAGGACGGCTGTCGAGAGCGGTGACGACGACGCGACGGCGGTCGTGGTCGAATGCGACGCACTGCCCGTGCCCGAGGGACATCGCTCCGGCGCCGACCCCCGGGAACAACCGGAGGATGCGTCGGGTGCCCCCAAAGCCCTACGGTCGGACGGCGGAACGGCCTGGTGACGGTTCACCGGGCGAAGATGGGCGATGCCCCAGGGCGGGGCACGAGACCGGACGGATGGCGATGCTCGAACTGATCCTCACCGTGGCGACGTCGGACGACGCCGACCAGCAGGAGTCGGACCTGGCCCGGCCGCGCACGGTGAAGGTGCAAAGCGAGCCCGGCAAGAAGATCGCGATCGGCCGGGACCCGTCGCGATGCGGCCTGGTCACGCCGAAGGACTGGCGCTTCGTATCGCGCGTGCACTTGGAGTTCGTCTACTCCCTGGAGCGCGGCTGGAGCGTGGAGTGGCTCCAGGGCTCGCACCCGCGCCCGGTCGCGCTGGTACAGATCGATCGCGAGGGCGTGTCCGAACCGGTGCCCTACGGCGCCACGCTGCCGCTGGGCTCGCTGCGCCCGGGCCGGGTCGTGGTCACCGACCTGGCCCGACGTCGGCGAGTCCTGGTGGAGTGGCGGGTGTCGTTGCCGCAACGCCCGGGCGAGGAGCCCACCGAGCCGGACGTGGGGGTGCCCGAGACCCAGGACGTCGCGCCGTTCGTGCTGCAGAACCGCCTCTCCGAGACGGAGATGGAGGTGCTGGCCGCGCTGTCCTGCGACTGGGTGCACGGTCGCCCGGTCAAGCGCGCCAAGTCCACCAAGGAACTGTGCGAGCTGTTGCACCTGTCGGCGGCCACGGTCGAGCGGTACAAGACCAAGCTGCGCCGCGAGTTCTACAGCTCGGGCCTGTGCCCGGAGCTGAACGCCCTGCTCGGTCCGAACTACCTCGACACCGTGCGGCACGTACACGGAGGTTGGGACCTGATAGCGCAGACCGCGGTCACCCACGGCATAACGGGGCGCGGCCCCTGCCCGTGTGGTGCGGACGCGCCGCACGCGGGTACCAGGTGAGCGGTAGGACCGGGGAGGGGGCGAGGGGATCATGCTCGAACTGAACATGTCGTTCGTCGCGATCGAGGACGGCCGGGAGGCGGAGCGGGACCCGCTGCCCAGCCCCAAGAGCGTGCGTACGCCGGGTGTGGTGGGCACGCGGCTGTTCGTGGGCCGCGATCCCAGCGCGTGCCGACCGCTGCTGACACCGCACGACTGGCTGTTCGTATCGCGCAAGCACCTGGTGTTCGAGTACAGCGAGGACCGGGGCTGGACGGTGGAGTGGCCGCGCGGGCAGCGGGACACCCCGGTGGCGATCGTGCGGATCAAGCGCGGCGAGACCTCGCAGGACATGCCGTACGGCGCGATCCTGCCGCTGCCCGCGCGCACCAGCGGCAACATCCTGGTCAGCGATCTGGCCCGGCGGCGCAGCGTGGTGCTCGCGTGGCGGGCGATGCAGCCGATCCGGCCCAGCGCGGCCTCCTCGCTGGACGGGAACGCGCCGCCGACCGTGGACGTCGGACCGGAGGAACTGCGCAACAAGCTGCGTGGGGTCCGCCTGGAGGTGCTCGCGGCGATGTCCTGCGACTGGATCCACGGCCGCGCCACCAAGCGGCCCAGGACCACCGACGAGCTGTGCGAGATGCTCTACATGGCCAAGGCCACCGTCGAGCGCTGCAAGACCGAGCTGCGTCGCGACTTCTACAGCTCGGCACTTTGCCCGGAATTGAATCATCTGCTGGGGCCCGACTACCTGGACACGACCCCGCATGTCCACGGAGGCTGGGACCTGATCGCCCAGACGGCGGTCACCTGCGGCATTGTGGGACGCGAACCGTGCCCGTGTGCCCGTCGCGGTGGATCGATCGACTGACACGACGCGAATCGTCGGGGCCGCAGGGGTGCGGTCGGGGGCGCGGTATTCGACTGACGGCCAGGAGCGTGGGGGAGGAAACCGGTGCTCGATCTCAACATGGCGTCGATTTCGAGGGCGGACGACGCGGCGACGGTTGCCATGCTGATGGCAAGCGCGCCGAGTCGGCCGGGGGCGACGTTGGCGGTCGGTCGCGACGCGACCCGCTGTCATCTCGTGACACCGGCCGACTGGCTGTTCGTCTCCCGGGTGCACCTGGAATTCCAGTGCGACGACGACACGACGTGGTGGGTCACCTGGCGGCGCGGTTCGCAGGACGCGCCGGTGGCCGAGGTCCAAGTCGACGACGGCGAAGCGCGCACGCTGCCCTACGGGGGCACCGCGCCGCTGCCCAGTCCCGGTTCCGGCGAGGTGGTCATCCTCGACCTGAACGGGCAGCGCCGGGTCACCATCGGGTGGTTTCTGGCCACCGACTGACCCGGATCGATCCCGACCCGATCCACCCGTCGACCTGACGACGAGTCAGAAGCGATGCCTCGTGTGTCCGGAGTCCACACATCGGACATCTGTGAAGTCCTTCACAAGGGCGACGGTAGGATCGGCCTCGCGTCAGGCCACCCCGTCGTGCGTCTTCCACGCGGCCACCCGTCATCGCAGCACGCGAAGGAAAACCGTGAGCAAGCCCGTCGTTCTCATCGCCGAAGAGCTGTCCCCGGCCACCGTCGATGCCCTCGGACCCGATTTCGAGATCCGCCACTGCGATGGTGCGAACCGCGGTGAGCTGTTGTCCGCGATCGCCGACGTCGACGCCATCCTGATCCGCAGCGCGACCAAGGTGGACGCCGAGGCGATCGCCGCGGCGGGCCGCCTCAAGGTGGTCGCGCGCGCTGGGGTGGGGCTGGACAACGTCGACGTCCCCGCCGCCACCAAGGCCGGCGTCATGGTCGTCAACGCGCCGACCTCGAACATCGTCACCGCCGCCGAACTCGCCTGCGGCCTGCTCATCTCGGTCGCGCGCAACATCCCGCAGGGCAGCGCCGCGCTCAAGAACGGCGAGTGGAAGCGCAGCAAGTACACCGGTGTCGAGCTCTCCGAGAAGACCCTCGGTGTGGTCGGCCTGGGCCGGATCGGCGTCCTGGTCGCGCAGCGGATGTCCGCGTTCGGGATGAACATCGTGGCCTACGACCCCTACGTGCAGCCCGCCCGCGCCGCGCAGATGGGCGTGCGCCTGCTCACCCTGGACGAGGTGCTGGAGCAGTCCGACTTCATCACCGTGCACCTGCCGAAGACGCCGGAGACGCTGGGCCTGATCGGCGACGAGGCGCTGCGCAAGGTCAAGCCGACGGTGCGCATCGTCAACGCCGCGCGCGGCGGGATCGTCGACGAGGTCGCGCTCGCGTCCGCGCTCAAGGAGGGCCGGGTCGCCGGCGCCGGTCTGGACGTGTTCTCGAAGGAGCCGTGCACGGACAGCCCGCTGTTCGAGTTCGACAACGTCGTGGCCACGCCGCACCTGGGCGCGAGCACCGACGAGGCGCAGGAGAAGGCCGGCGTCGCGGTGGCCAGGTCGGTGCGGCTCGCGCTCGCCGGCGAACTGGTGCCGGACGCGGTCAACGTGCAGGGCGGCGTGATCGCCGAGGACGTACGTCCGGGCCTGCCGCTGGCCGAGAAGCTGGGTCGGATCTTCACCGCCCTCGCGGGCGGCGTCGCGGTTCGACTGGATGTCGAGGTACGCGGCGAGATCACCCAGCACGACGTCAAGGTACTCGAACTCGCGGCGCTCAAGGGCGTGTTCGCGGACGTCGTGGAGGAGTCGGTCTCCTACGTGAACGCTCCGCTGCTGGCCCAGGAGCGCGGCGTAGAGATCCGGCTGACCACGAGCTCGGAGAGCCCGGATCACCGAAACCTGGTCACCGTGCGCGGCACGCTTACCGACGGCGGCGAGATCTCGGTCTCCGGCACCCTCGCGGGGCCCAAGCACATCGAGAAGATCGTCGAGGTGGACGGCTTCGACGTGGACCTGGTGCTCACCGCGCACATGGTCTTCCTGCGCTACGCGGACAAGCCGGGCGTGGTCGGCGTGATCGGCCGCCACCTCGGCGAGGCGGGCGTCAACATCGCCGGCATGCAGGTGGCCCGCGCCGCCAAGGGCGGCGAGGCGCTGGTCGCCCTCACCGTCGACACGACGGTCGAGCCGCAAACCCTCAACGCCATCGCCGAGGAGATCGGCGCAGCGTTCGTGCGCTCGGTGAACCTGGACGACTGAGGGGAGGGGCGGGGGTGGCGAGTGGGGCGTAGCGAGTTCGCGCGGCCGGAGTCGTAGGCGCGGCGTTGCTGCTTGTTGGGCGACTTCGTCGCCGGCTCGCGAGGCACCGCTTTTTCTTTCCCCCGCTTCGCTCCGCCAAGAAAAAGCGGCCCCTCGCTCGTGACTTCGTGGCCCTGCGCTTCGCTCCGGGCCACGAAGTCAAAGTTTGCGGCTCCGCCGCTCTCCGCGCTTCGCGCGTCGATCACCGGGGGCGGCGTGGGTCGGGGGCGCTGACGCGCTCCTTGGGTGGGCGGTGTCGGGTCCGGGAGTCTTACGGTTTCCGGGCCTTTGCCGTGTCGCTTGGTCCCGTGACCCGACCTCTCGCCGCCGGCCTCGTCGGTCGCTTGGGTTGCCTGTGCCTCATCTCGTGCCTGCGTTGCCCAACTTTCCGCACGCCGCGTTGCCCGACATCCGTGCCGCGCTTGACGCCTCGGCCTCTGCTCCCTGCGGCTCGCCCGGCGCCCGGGGTCGTCGAGCTCCGCGCCGACCGACCTCCCGGGCTGCGTTGCCCGACATCCGCGCCGCTTCGCCCACCTGCCACATCGCCGGATCCTCGCGCCGCGCCGCCCGACCTCCTGGGTCGCGCCGCCCACCCCCGTGGCCCGCCCCGTCGCGTCTCCGCTTTCGATCCGCCGGTCTTCGTGGTGCTTCGAGTGCCTCTCGACACGTGTCGCCCCGGGATGGGTGTTGCGCCGGTTGGTGGGCTGCCGGTCTCAGATAGTAGGAACTCCGAGTAAATTGCAGACAGCGATGGGACCCGTCGCCTACCGTGAAAGAAGACGGCCCCTTCCGTACCCGGAAATCCCCGTACGGCAGGAAATATCCGCATGCCCACAAGGCCCCTGCACGTTGTCCGTCACACACCGTGTAGACACCCCGCCTTGTGAAGGAAGTGCAGTCATGGACGAAACCACGCGCCGCAACGCCGCCCGTGCCCTCCAGCGCGCCCTCGACCGTCGCGACAACGGCGGCCCCGCCGACGAGGACCGCTGACAGCCCCGATTCGCACCACTGCGTCCCACCATCCGGACTGCATATGATCAGTCCCTGGGACGGAAGGTAGGGTCCCTCGTATGTCTCGCAGCATTCGTCTCGCAGTGGTTCCCGGTGACGGCATCGGCCAGGAAGTGGTCGCGGAGGGTCTGAAGGTCCTCGGCGCCGTACTTCCTCCCGACGTCAAGGTCGAGACCACCGAGTACGACCTCGGTGCCCGTTTGTACCACCGCACCGGAGAGACGCTGCCCGACAGCGTGCTCGACGAGCTGCGCGGCCAGGACGCGATCCTGCTCGGCGCCATCGGCGACCCCAGCGTGCCCTCGGGAGTCCTGGAGCGCGGCCTGCTGCTCAAGCTCCGCTTCGCGTTCGACCATCACGTCAACCTGCGCCCGGCCAGGCTCGCGCCGGGCGTGGTCTCGCCGCTGGGCGCGGAAGCGAAGATCGACTTCGTGGTGGTTCGCGAGGGCACCGAAGGCCCGTACACCGGCAACGGCGGCACGCTGCGCACCGGCACCGAGCACGAGGTGGCCACCGAGGTCAGCGTCAACACCGCGTTCGGCATCGAGCGGGTCGTGCGGGACGCGTTCGCCCGGGCCCAGGCCCGGCCGCGCAAGAAGCTGACCCTGGTGCACAAGAACAACGTGCTGGTGTACGCGGGCCACCTGTGGACCCGGGTGTTCAACGCCGTCGCGGCCGAGTTCCCCGACGTCACCACCGACTACCTGCACGTGGACGCGGCGACCATCTTCATGGTCACCCAGCCCGAGCGCTTCGACGTGATCGTCACCGACAACCTGTTCGGCGACATCATCACCGACCTCGCCGCCGCCATCGCGGGCGGCATCGGCCTCGCGGCCAGCGGCAACATCAACCCGTCCCGCGAGTTCCCGTCCATGTTCGAGCCGGTGCACGGCTCGGCGCCGGACATCGCCGGCCAGGGCAAGGCCGACCCCACCGCCACCGTGCTCTCGGTCGCGATGCTCCTGGAGCACCTGGGCCTGACCGCCGAGGCCCGCCGGGTCGAGGCCGCGGTCTACGCCGACCTCGCCGAGCGCGGCACCCTCGGCACGCGCGGCACGTCGCAGATCGGCGACGCGCTCGCGGCCCGAGTAGCCGGCTGATTCGCCGGCACCATCACGTTCGTCGACCGGGACCGTCGACGCGTGCCCCCTGCCGGACCGGCGAATCGGTCGTTCGGCGGGTCAGGGGCCGCGCCTGTCGGGATCCCGGTCGACTGCGTTAACGTCTCACCGGGTGGAACGCGGGTGCGGTTCCCGGGAACACTTCCAGTACGTCCATGTACGGGAAGCCGGGTCCCAGCAGCACCCAGCCCCGCCATACTCCACGGTGAAGGACGAGAACCAGCCATGACGACTGCCGCCCCGCAGGAGCCCGCCCTCCAGGCTGCCCTGACGATCGACCTCAAGCCCACCGCACACCCGCTGAGCGATGCCGAGCGCGCCACGCGCCTGGAGAACCCGGGCTTCGGCCGCGTGTTCACCGAGCACATGGTCGGCATCAAGTGGAGTGCGGGACGCGGCTGGTACGACGCGCAGCTCACGCCCTACGCGTCGCTCGACATCGACCCCGCGAACATGACGCTGCACTACGCGCAGTCGATCTTCGAGGGTCTCAAGGCCTACCGCCGCCCCGACGGCAGCGTGGCCACCTTCCGGCCCTACGCGAACGCCGCCCGCTTCCAGAACTCGGCCCGCCGGCTCGCCATGCCGGAGCTGCCCCAGGACCTGTTCGTGGACGCGGTGGACGCGCTGATCCGCCAGGACGCCGCGTGGGTGCCCAGCGCGCCCGAGGAGAGCCTGTACATCCGGCCGTTCATGTTCGCCACCGAGGTCGGCCTCGGCGTGCGTCCCGCGAACGAGTTCCTCTTCCTGGTCATTGCGTCGCCGGCCGGCCCCTACTTCTCGGGCGGCGTGCGGCCGGTCTCGGTGTGGTTGTCCCAGGAGTACGTGCGCGCGGTGCCGGGCGGCACCGGTGAGGCCAAGTGCGCCGGCAACTACGCCGCCTCGCTGGTCGCCCAGGCCCAGGCCATCGAGCAGGGCTGCGACCAGGTGGTCTGGCTGGACGCGATCGAGCGCCGCTGGATCGAGGAGATGGGTGGCATGAACCTGTACTTCGTGTACGGGGAGGGCAAGGACGCGCGGATCGTCACGCCGCGCCTGACCGGCTCGCTGCTGCCCGGCATCACCCGCGACTCGCTGCTCCAGCTCGCCGCCGACCGGGGCTACGCCACCGAGGAGGCGCTGATCTCGGTCGACGACTGGCGCGAGGGCAACGCGAACGGCACCCTCACCGAGGTCTTCGCGTGCGGCACCGCCGCGGTGATCACCCCCGTCGGCTCGGTCAAGTCCAGCGCCGCGAACTGGACCGTCGGCTCCGGCGAGGCGGGCCCGATCACCACGGAGCTCCGCAAGGCCCTGGTCGACATCCAGACCGGCCGAGCGGAAGACGTGCACGGCTGGACGCACACGATCTGATGACCTCGCGGCCTCCGGCCGCTCTCCTCGCTTGCTCGTCGATCACTGGTCGACGATCAAGTCGCGGGCGCCGACGCGCCGGGGAGAGCGGCCGGAGCCGCAGCGGCCCGCACTCCGCTGCCGTGGGCCCGTCCGCGCGCGGTACTACCGGGCTCAAGCAGCCCACGAGAGCCGCGCCCCGGGGGTAACCGCAACGCGTCCACCGCACGCAACGGGCGGAGCGGGTGGGCGCACAAAAGTTCACCCCGCCCACATTGTGAGACCACCCGACCACGCACAAGCGGATGTGCCAGACTCCGAAGCATGCAGCAGTGGCTCATTATTAGCCGCAGCGTGCCGGTAACGGGTTGATCCCCCCACAAGGGGTGCACACCGCCCATCGCCCGCACGCAGACCTCTCGCGACCGCGAGGGGTCTTTTTGTTTGCCGCCCCACCCCGGCGGTGAGCGTGCGCATGGGCCCGCCATTTGTTGATCGACGGGAGAACCGAGGCCAATGCACCCCACGACGACCGACCCGAGCGCCTTCCACGTCTTCGACACCACCCTCCGGGACGGTTCGCAGCGCGAGGGCATCAACCTGACGGTGTCCGACAAGCTCACCGTGGCCCGCCACCTGGACGACTTCGGCGTCGGCTTCATCGAGGGCGGCTGGCCCGGCGCGGTACCGCGCGACACCGAGTTCTTCCGCCGGGCCAAGGAGGAACTGCACCTGGTCCACGCCGTCCTGGTCGCGTTCGGCTCGACCCGCAAGGCCGGCACCACGGCCGCCGCGGATCCCCAGGTCCAGGCCCTGCTCGACGCCGAGGCGCCGGTCGTGTGCCTGGTGGCCAAGTCGCACGACAAGCATGTCTCGCTCGCACTGCGCACCACGCTGGACGAGAACCTGGAGATGGTCCGGGACACCGTCGCCCACCTGCGGGCGCAGGGCCGCCGGGTGTTCGTCGACTGTGAGCACTTCTTCGACGGCTACCGGGCCAACCCCGAGTACGCGCTGAGTGTGGTCGCCGCCGCGCACGACGCGGGCGCCGAGGTGGTCGTGCTGTGCGACACCAACGGCGGGATGTTGCCCAGCGGGGTCCGCGAGATCGTCACCGCCGTGCACGCGGGCACCGGGGCCCGCCTGGGCATCCACGCGCAGGACGACACCGGCTGCGCGGTGGCCAACACCATCGCGGCCGTCGAGGGCGGCGCCACGCACGTCCAGTGCACCGCCAACGGCTACGGCGAACGCGTGGGCAACGCCAACCTGTTCCAGGTGGTCGGCAACCTCGAACTCAAGCAGGGCATGCATGTGTTGCCCGAGGGCAAGCTGCGCGAGATGACCCGGATCTCGCACGCGATCGCCGAGGTGGTCAACCTCGCCCCCTCCACCCACTTGCCCTACGTGGGCGTGTCCGCGTTCGCGCACAAGGCGGGGCTGCACGCGTCCGCGATCAAGGTCGACCCCGACCTGTACCAGCACATCGACCCCGCACTGGTCGGCAACGGCATGCGGATGCTGATCTCGGACATGGCCGGCCGCGCCTCGATCGAGCTCAAGGGCAAGGAACTGGGCTACGACCTCTCGGGCGACAAGGACCTGGTCGGCCGGGTGGTCAACCAGGTCAAGGAGCGCGAGGCCGCCGGCTACACGTACGAGGCCGCGGACGCTTCCTTCGAACTGCTGTTGCGGGACGAGAGCCTGGGCCGCGCGCGGTTCTTCACGCTGGAGTCGTGGCGCGCGATCAGCGAACAGCGCGGCGACGGCGTACCGGTGAACGAGGCCACCGTGAAGCTGCACGCCAAGGGGGAGCGGATCGTCGCGACGGGCGAGGGCAACGGCCCGGTCAACGCGCTCGACCGCGCGCTGCGGCTGGCCCTGGAGCGGATCTACCCGCAGCTCGCGGCGTTCGAGTTGGCGGACTACAAGGTACGGCTGTTGGAGGGCCGACACGGGACGGACGCGATCACGCGCGTGCTGGTGGAGACCACCGACGGCAAGCAGGTGTGGAGCACCGTCGGGGTCGCGGAGAACGTGATCGCGGCGTCGTGGCAGGCCCTGGAGGACGCGTACACCTACGGTCTGCTCAAGGCGGGCCTGACCCCCGGTGTCCAGGACACCGAGGGATCGGACCGCGCGTAGACCGAAAGTGATGAACCGTCAGGGGCGGCCGGGGCGGAACGACCGCCACCCGTCGCCCCACGGTTCGTCCCAGCCCGCCGGCAGCGGCGACAGAGACCCCGGCGGCGGCGACGGCAACGCGGGTTGCGCGGGCCCGGTGGCCCGCGGTTGCAGCGGCGCCGGTGGGGGAGCGGGTGCCGGGGCGGGTGGGCGCACGGGCGCGGAGGCCAGCGGACTGGCCGCGGTCATCGGGTTGGGCGGCAGCAGCGGTTCGCTCTCTTCAAGACGTGCCAACTCGCGTCCGACGGCGAATCGTTCGAGTCGCCCTCGGACCTCTTCCGGTTCCCGCGACACGGGTAGTTCCCGGTCGAGGCCGAACTCCTCGGCCGCCGCACCCGGCAGCAGATTGGCCTGCGGGGGCCTTCGCGGCAGCCCCGAATCGGTCGTGCCATCGACCATCGGAAGGCGGGCCGCTTGCGCCGCGCGCCTGCTGTTGTCGTCCACCGAACCCCACCTCGGTTCGTTGTTGGGCCTGCGCCTCAAAACGTTCTGATATCAATTGGGCAACAGATGACTATGGGATGACCTTAGCAATGTGCGAGTCGAGGCGGGCACTCGGCCGGCCATGTCGCCGAGTCCTGTCACACGTTTGTCGAATATCTCGAACGCCCTTGGGAATCCCGCCACTCGGGCTTCGCGCCCACAACACCTCAGGCGAACCCCGCAATGGGATTCGCCTGAGGTGTTGTGGTGCGCAATACGAAAAAACAGGTTCGAGCAGTTACCGAAGGCCGGCGTGAGCAAGCCCGAGGGTCAGCGCAGGCGAGCCATCAGCGCGTGCTCGACCAGCGTGATCAGGGTCGACTTGGCCGATTCGCGGCGCCGTGCGTCACAGCTCACGATCGGGGTGTCGGGCCCTATCTGCAATGCCTCGCGGACATCCTCCGCGTGGTGGGTCTGCAATCCGTCGAAGCAGTTCAACGCGACGATGAACGGCAGCCCGCTGTTCTCGAAGTAGTCGATCGCGGGGAAGCAATCGGCGAGTCGGCGCGTGTCCACCAGAACCACGGCGCCGATCGCGCCGCGGACCAGGTCGTCCCACATGAACCAGAATCGGTGCTGACCCGGCGTACCGAAGAGGTACAGGATCAGATCCTCGTCCAGCGTGATGCGACCGAAGTCCATCGCGACCGTCGTCGTCTGCTTGTCCGGCGTCGCCGACAGGTCGTCGACACCGGCGCTGGCGGACGTCATGACCGCTTCGGTACGCAGCGGAGCGATCTCCGAGACGGCACCGACGAGCGTGGTCTTGCCCACGCCGAATCCGCCGGCGACGACGATTTTCGCCGACGTGGTGGAAGACCTGGCGGGAACCGGGCCCGGGCTAGAGCTTGCGAAGTCCACTGAGCACCCTTTCGAGCAGCGTGACGTCCGGCTGCCCCTGGTCGTTCCCGGGCTGGTGGATGACCACCAGCCCGGCTTCGGCGAGGTCCGCGACGAGTACGCGGGCGACGCCGAGCGGGATGGTGAGCAGAGCCGAGATCTCGGCTACCGACTTGACCTCCCGACACAGCGCACAGATGCGCTGGTGCTCGGGCAACAGGCCGGGTGGGTTGGCCACCTGAGGTGTCGTGGTGACCAGGGCCTCCAGCGCGAGCTGATAGCGAGGCCGGGTGCGACCACCGGTCATGGCGTACGGGCGGACCAGGGTCTCGTGAAACTCCTGGTCCCCGTGATCGGACATATCCGGAGGTGTCATCGCGGCAGTGCACCTTGGAGTTCGGCGCGCAGGGCCGGCGTGAGCACGGCGCCCGCGCGGTCGACGAGCAGGGCCATCTCGTAGCCGATCAGGCCGATGTCACACTCCGGCGACGCCAGCACGGCCAGGGAGGAGCCGTCCGAAATCGACATGATAAAGAGGAAACCCCGTTCCATTTCCACGACCGTCTGGGTCACGTGCCCGCCCTCGAAGATACGGGACGCACCCTGGGTCAGGCTGGTCAAACCCGATGCGACGGCGGCGAGCTGATCCGCCCGGTCGCGAGGGAAGCCCTCGGACAGGGCGAGCAGCAGGCCGTCCGCGGAGACCACGACCGTGTGCGACACCCCGGGGGTGTTGTCCACGAAGTTCGTGATCAGCCAGTTCAGGTTCTGCGCGGCCTGGCTCAACGACTTCTCAGTCATGCCTGCTCCTGGTTGTTCTCGTCACGAGGCCGAGGGGCGGATCCCCCGGACCCGGCGGTGCGACCCTGCTGGATGCCCCGGCGGAAGTTGGTCAGTCGCCCGCGGACCTCGTCGGGCGACCGGGACAGGCCCGGAGCGCCCGGTGTGGGCCGGCCCGACTGCTCCTGACGGGTGCCGGGTGCGGCAGGACCCGCACCCGGGTGGCCCGAGGCCTGAGCCCCGCCGGACTGCTCGACGCCGCCCGGCACCAGGTTGGCGCGGGGCACACGGCGAGGCAGGCCCGCTCCGGTGGTGCCACCCGAGGACGGCTCGCGAGCGGCCTCGGCCGCGCGCCAACCGTCGTCACCGGCCGAGTACCAGCCGGACTGCTGACCCTGAGGGCCGACGGCGGGTGCGACCGCGGGCGACTGCTCGACAAACTCGTCCGGTTCCGTCGGCGTCCCGAACATGTCGGTGACGGGCTGCTGACGCCCACCATCGAAGGCCGGGGCCTGCTCGACCGGTGCCGGTGCCTGCGGCGGGTTGGTCGCCATCGGCACCCGACGGTCGAGGTCGCCGAGCGGACTCGACTCGACTACCGCCTGCTCGCGCGCCGGCGCGGCCTGCTCCTCGCCTCGCGGCGTGGAACGGACCTGCGCGGCTCGCATCCGGCCGCCACGGTTGCCCTGGCGGTGGAACCAGTCGGATTCGAGCGTGTCAAAGATCGGCAGCCTACCGTCGTCGCCGGTGCTCGGCGGCGCGCTCATGTCCAACTCGGACGGAGCGGGCAGTTGTTCGGCGTTTTCCGGCGCACCGACCGGCGCGAAGGGCGAGCCCTCCGAGCGGCCGGGTCCCACCGGCGCGAACGGCGAGGCCGCCGGCCGCACATCGCCCTGCGGGCCGCGCACCTGCTCGGCCCGAGTGTGCTCGTCCTGCTCCTGCCGCGCGGGCTCGGGGCGAGCCTGCGGGGCGAGACCGCGCAGCACCGGCAGCGAGTCCCCGGTCGGGGGCTGCTCGCCGTCGCGAGGAGTATGACCGCGCTGCGGCAGTTCCTCCCGACGGGTCAGTTCCTCGCGGCGCGGCGTTTCGTAGCCGCTCGGCACCTCGGCCGGCGGCGCGACGGGCTCGACCGGCAGCGGTGCCACCGGGGTGAGTTCGTCGTATTCGGTGCCCCACGGGGCGGGCGCGCGCTCGTCCTGCCGGGGAGCGAGCTCCGCACCCGGGCGGCCGAACGGCTGCGCGGGCTGCTCGTAGCCGCCCCGGTCGATCTCGGCCCCGGGCCGCGGCTCGTCCGCGTACGGCGCAGTGAACGGCGACGCGAACTGCGAGGTGTCACCCGCGCGTCCGGACTCGTCCACGGGCTGTGGAGCGGCCGGGAACGAACCGGTGTCCTGCCCGTACCGCGGCTGCTGCAACCCGGCCTGACGGCCGTCGTCGCCGGTGCCGAACATCGGCGCCGAGGGTGCGGCCGGGAAGGCCCCGGTACGCGGGTCGTTCGCGTGCGGCTGGTGCTGCGGCGGCTGCGGCAGCACCGGCGCGAACGGGTTGTCGTCCCGCCCGGGCGTGGCCGGCGGCGGCGAACTCGGCGCGCGGTGCGCCCCCGTGCTGGTGACGCCCGGCTCGCTCGCGAACGGGTTCACCGTGCCCGGGTACGGCGTGTCCGTGCCGACCGAGTCCTGGAAGGACGGGGCCGCGAAGGCCTGCGTGCTGCCGTACGACGGCTCCTGTTGAACCGGAGCCTGTGCGGGCCCGCTGCCGGCGTTCCGGGTGTTCCGGGTGTCGGGAGCGTGGTTCGGCTGCGGAGCCTGGTTGACCGGCTGGGCCGGTGCCTCGGCGCCCCGCTGTGGCAGTTCGCGTCGCCGGTTGCGCTCCTGGGCCCGGCTGCCGACCCGGGGGCCGGGCAGGGCCTGCGCGGCCGGTGCGGCCGCGGGCAGTTCCTCGGTCCAGCCGGAGACGGCCGCCGCGGTCTTGTCGCCGCCCTTGCTCCACCCGTCGCCGCCACCGGGGCGGTCGCCCTGGATGAGCTCGATCGGGAGCATGACCAGCGCGGTGGTGCCGCCACCCTCGCCCGGCCGGAGCTGGACGCGGATGCCGTGCCGGGTGGCCAGTCGGCCGACCACGAACAGACCCATGCGGCGTGAGATGGAGACGTCCACCACCGGCGGGCGAGCCAGCCGCTGGTTGGCGTCGGCGAGGTCGTCGCCGGTGAGCCCGATGCCGTTGTCGTGGATCTCGATCAGCGCGCGACCGTCCGGCAGGATGTGGCCGGTGACGCGCACCTTGGTGTGCGGGCTGGAGAACGTGGTCGAGTTCTCCAGCAACTCGGCGAGCAGGTGCACGAGGTCGTTGACCGCGCGGCCGGCGATGTCGGTGGTGGGCAGTGCGCCCAACTCGACCCGCTCGTACTGCTCCACCTCGGAGGCCGCGGCCCGCAGCACGTCGACCAGCGGAACCGGTCGGGTCCAGCGGCGGCCGGGCTCCTCACCCGCGAGCACCAGGAGGTTCTCACCGTTGCGGCGCATACGCGTCGCGAGGTGGTCGAGCTTGAACAGGTTGGCCAGCTGGTCCGGGTCCGCCTCGCGGTTCTCCAGGTCGGAGATGAGCGCGAGCTGACGCTGGATCAGGCTCTGGCTGCGCCGCGAGAGGTTGACGAACATCGCGTTGACGTTGCCTCGCAGCAGGGCCTGCTCGGCGGCGAGTCGTACGGCCTCGGCGTGCACCGCGTCGAACGCGCGGGCCACCTGGCCGATCTCGTCCCGGGACAACACGCCGATCGGCTCGATCGCCAGATCCACGTCGCCGGGATCGGACTCGGAGAGCCGGCGCACCGTCTCGGGCAGTCGCTCCTCGGCGACCTCCAGCGCGGAGCGCCGCAGCGTGTTCAGCGAACGCACCAGCGACCGCGCCACGATCACACCGAGCAGGATGGTGATCAACAGCGCGCCGACGACGAGGATCGTGTTGATCAACGCGTCGGTACGGGCCTCGTCCTGCAAATCCTTCGAGGTGGCGGTCAGCTTGAGCCCGAGTTGGGCCTCGACCTGGCCGAGCGCGCTGATCTTGTCCGTGGACAACGTCCACCACTCCTGCGTGGTGAAGTCGTTCGCGTTCTCCAGCCGGGCCAGGCCGTTCGGCTTGTTGTTGGAGGCCAAGGCGGCGTTGACCATGCTCTTGAAGAGCTGGAACCGCTCCTCGACCGCGGTGATCTTGTCCCGGCTGACGCTGGCCTTGTAGACCGTGCTCCAGTCGGCGGGCGCGACGCTGGTGAATCCGCGGATCGCGTTCTGCTCGGACTCGTTCAGCCGGGCGAGCGTCTCGCTCGCCTCCAGCGGGATCTCGTTCGGCTTGAGGCCGTACGCGATCACTGCGGCGCGCTGCGAGGACGCGTACGCCTTCGACTCACCGAACGAGCCGAGGGCGCGGGCGCCCTGGATCAGGTCGGGGTCGCGGGTGACCTCGGGCGCCTCCTGGTTGATCTGCAGCAACTGCAGAATCATCTTGTTGTAGGCGTCGACCGTGCTGCGGGTGCTCGTGCGGAAGGCGTCCTGACGGGTTCGGTTGAGCTCCGTCAGCGAGTGGCCGATGTCCTTGAGCGTGGCGCCGAGCACCGGCATCGAGTCGGTGTTCATCTTTGCGACGGCCGCGTTGTAGACGGTGACCTGGTCGTCGGTGGTCTTCTTGGCCTTGTTGACCTCAGCCGTCAGATCCGACGAGGGAGCCACACTCGCCTGCGCGAGCAGGTCGCGTTCCTGCTCCAGCCACGTGGCCAGCGTCGAGGCCTGGTCGATGATGGCCGCGGCTTTTTGCACCGTGTCCATCTCGCGGGTCTTTTCGATCGACGACTGGATACGCAGGCCACCGAGCAACGCGGCGACCACGACCGGGAGCAGGAGCAGCGCGGTGATCCGGGTACGGATGCGCCAGTTCCTGATCGAGAACAGCAACTTGAACCGGGACGGTGCCGCCCCGGTGGGCCGGGCTGCCCCGGCGCCGGCTTGGGAGTCCCCGACGGAGTCGGAGGGCTCGTTGGCGTCCTGGGGTCCGCTGGCTTGCTGCGGGGCTCGCACCTCCGGCGTGGAGGGGCCGGCCGTGGCCGGGGCCCCTGCGGAGTCGTGCTGCTTCTTCCGACGTCCCTGCACTAGCGTCGCAACCTCTTGTGACCAGTCGTTAGACCCGCCGGTAAGGCGAGGCTCGTGTGCGTAAATCCCTGGATTCGCGTTCTTCCCAGGGCACCTCGGCCGCCTTCGCGAGCCGAGGTGAAGGAACTCCGCTTGTTGGGAACCACCCCCGTGGTCGCAGGCATTTCAGCACAGCCACGGGGCCGCAACAAGATAGCGGGGTCCGGACATAGAGGCATTGCGACCGGTCTTGGCGATTAACCCGTTTCGTGGGGTAAGCAACCGGTATTAAGGGACGATCAAGGGCAAAATGCCACACGTTTGTCGAGGTTCCGGGGAGGTGAAAATCACATATTGATGTCCCGGTTCGAACACCTGGTGTAAACCGTGATGTGCAGTCGGTGATCGAGCCGTCGGGTAACCCGTGACCACCCCTGACGTAACCACGGGTAATCTTGCAGAACAAGGCTGCACCCTGCACGCAGTTGTGATTGTGCTCCGCATCGGCGCGAACAAGGAAGAGCGAGAACCGGGAACCGTGGACAACATCAGTACGCACCGCCCCAGCACGGCCAACCCCAGGCGGACCCAGGTGGACGTGGTCCTGCCCCGCCAGCGAGTGGCCGAGGCGGTCGGACAGTCGGTCATCGCCGAGGTGCGGACCGCGAACCCGAGGCGCACCAACCTGATGGACACCCCGCCGGTGGACACGCGCGCCTGACCTCCCGCACCATCCGCCGAGGCGCTCGGCGCCCGCGTAGCCTTGGGCACGTCTCGTTCGTGTCTCTTCGGCAAGGGTGACCCATCTTGCGCATCGCCAGGTTCTCCACGGACGACTCCGTCTCCTTCGGGGTGGTGACCGGCGACGCCGACCAACCCGAGTCGCTGGTGGTGCACGCCCTCGCCGGCCATCCGTTCGGCGAACTGCGGCCCACCGGCGCCCAGCATCCGCTGTCCTCGGTTCGCCTGCTCGCGCCCGTACTGCCGAGCAAGGTCGTCGCGATCGGCAAGAACTACGCCGCGCACGCCGCCGAGATGGGCTCGGCCGTCCCCGACGCGCCGATCACTTTCCTCAAGCCGTCCACGTCGGTGATCGGGCACGGCGACGGCATCGCCTACCCGCAGATCTCCGACGACGTGCATCACGAGGCCGAACTGGCCGTGGTGATCGGCCGGATGTGCCGGGACGTGCCGGCCGAGCGGGCCGCCGAGGTGATCTTCGGCTTCACCTGCGCCAACGACGTGACCGCGCGCGACCTGCAGCGGAGCGAGGGCCAGTGGGGCCGGGCCAAGGGCATGGACACCTTCTGCCCGCTGGGCCCGTGGGTGGAGACCGACATCACGCTCGCCCAGGTCGGTGAGGGCGAGGGACTGACCGTGGCGTGCACCGTCAACGGCGAGGTGCGCCAGGCGGGGAGTACGGGGCAGATGATTCGCACCGTTACCGAGTTGATCGTGCATGTGACCCAGGCGATGACGCTGCTGCCCGGCGACGTACTGCTGACCGGCACTCCGGCGGGCGTCGGTCCGCTGCACGTGGGCGACCGGGTCTCGGTCACCGTGGGTGGTGTCGGCACCCTGACCAATACCGTGATCAAGCGCGGCTGACCGGGCGCGCGCGGTCGATCGTGGGCGGGTCACCCGGACTTGTGACGATTCGAACGAGGGTCCGGTAACCCGTTTTGGTCACGCGCGCCTCATCGGGTAAAGTTCTTCTCGTGCCGCCCCGCAAGGGAGCAGCACGGAGCGAAGTCCTCGTAAAAGCCCCCGGGCATCACGAAGGACCGAGCATTGGGGTATGGGGTAATTGGCAGCCCGACGGTTTCTGGTTCCGTTAGTCTAGGTTCGAGTCCTGGTACCCCAGCTGCATCGTCTTCGGATGATGTCGCTGGAAGAAGTTCATGATTGATGATCTGGCCCCGTTGTGTAGTGGCCTAGCACGTCGCCCTCTCAAGGCGGTAGCGCGGGTTCGAATCCCGTCGGGGCTACCAGATCAGCCGTTCGCGGCTTCCATGGCACCGAGCACCACCCAGCAGTACGAGGCCCCGTTGTGTAGTGGCCTAGCACGCCGCCCTCTCAAGGCGGTAGCGCGGGTTCGAATCCCGTCGGGGCTACCTCGAAGAAGAAGACCTCCCACAGTCGCGGGAGGTCTTCTTCGTTTTCCGGAGCGGACGCCGCCGGCGGTGCCGAGTGCGCCCGCTCCGTGCCCAACCGCCGTATGTGGCGCAGCTCCCCGGACGCCCATCGGCGCCCGGGGGCTGGGGTGGTCAGACCTCCACCGGTGCCCGGCGCAGCGCGTCCGACAGCTTGGCGGCGGCCTCCATCACGGCCTGCGCGTGCAGTCGGCCCGGGTGTCGGGTCAGCCGCTCGATCGGGCCGGAGACGGACACGGCGGCCACCACGCGGTTGCTCGGGCCGCGCACGGCCGCGGAGACGGACGCGACACCCGGCTCGCGCTCGCCGATGCTCTGTGCCCAGCCGCGGCGGCGCACGCCGGAGAGCGTGGTCGCGGTGAACCGCGCGCCCTGCAGGCCACGGTGCAGGCGCTCGGGCTCCTCCCACGCGAGCAGGCACTGCGCGGCCGAACCGGCCTTCATCGGCAGCGTGCTGCCCACCGGGACGGTGTCGCGCAGGCCGGAGAGCCGCTCGGCCGCGGCCACGCACACGCGCATGTCGCCCTGGCGCCGGTACAGCTGCGCACTCTCGCCGGTGATGTCGCGCATGTGCGCGAGCACCGGGTGAGCGGCGGCCAGCAGTCGGTCCTCGCCCGCCGCGGCGGCCAGCTCGGCCAGGCGTGGGCCGAGCACGAAGCGCCCCTGCATGTCGCGCGCGACCAGACGGTGGTGTTCCAGGGCCACCGCGAGTCGATGCGCCGTGGGCCGGGCAAGTCCGGTTATGGCGACGAGTCCCGCGAGCGTGGCAGGGCCGGCTTCGAGCGCGGCCAGCACGACAGCGGCCTTGTCGAGAACGCCGACTCCGCTAGAATTGTCCATGCCTTGATATTGCCGTCTCGGATTACGAGACGCAAGTCCGCGATCGAGGCCGGTGCCGGCACAGTGGCGCGACGCGCCGAACCCGAGCACCGGAACACAGCCGGGGGCCGTCGGGATGCGGGGACGCGTCAGGGCGTCGACCGCGGATACGGAATCAGCCGCACCGCGCGACAGAGGACACACAGCGCCGGTAAAGACGCCGGCCGGAGGGACAGCGATGGGACGGACACTCGCGGAGAAGGTCTGGGACGCACACGTGGTGCGTCGTGCGGAGGGCGAGCCGGACCTGCTCTACATCGACCTGCACCTGCTGCACGAGGTGACCAGTCCGCAGGCGTTCGACGGTCTGCGCCAGGCCGGTCGGCAGGTTCGCCGTACCGATCTGACGATCGCGACCGAGGACCACAACACGCCGACGCTCGACGTCGACAAACCCATCGCGGATCCGGTTTCGCGCGCCCAGATCGAGACGCTCCGCAAGAACGCCGCCGAATTCGGGGTCCGGATCCACTCGCTGGGCGACGTCGAGCAGGGCATCGTACACGTGGTCGGCCCGCAGCTGGGACTGACCCAGCCCGGCATGACGGTGGTCTGCGGCGACAGCCACACCGCCACCCACGGTGCCTTCGGCGCACTGGCATTCGGGATCGGCACCAGCCAGGTCGAGCACGTGCTGGCCACCCAGACGCTGCCGATGGCGCCGTTCAAGACGATGGCCGTCACCGTCGAGGGCGACCTGCCCGAGGGTGTGGGCGCCAAGGACCTGATCCTCGCGGTGATCGCGCGGATCGGTACCGGCGGCGGTCAGGGCTACGTCATCGAGTATCGCGGCCAGGCGATCCGGAACCTCTCGATGGAGGGCCGGATGACCGTGTGCAACATGTCGATCGAGGCCGGCGCCCGGGCGGGCATGATCGCGCCCGACGAGACCACGTTCGCGTACCTGAACGGCCGCCCGCACGCGCCGCAGGGCGCGGACTGGGACGCGGCCGTGGCGTACTGGAAGGGTCTGGCGACGGAGGCGGACGCGGTGTTCGACAAGGAGGTCGTCATCGACGCGGCCGAACTGTCGCCGTTCGTCACGTGGGGCACCAACCCCGGCCAGGGCGCGCCGCTGGGCGAATCCGTGCCGGACCCGGTCGCGATCGAGGACCCGGTCGAGCGCGCGGCGGCCGAGAAGGCGATCGCGTACATGGGTCTGACGGCGGGCCAGAAGCTGCGTGACATCGCGGTGGACACGGTCTTCGTCGGCTCGTGCACCAACGGTCGGATCGAGGACCTGCGCGAGGTGGCCGGCATCATCAAGGGCCGCAGGGTCGCCGACGGCGTGCGGATGCTGGTCGTTCCCGGTTCGGTACGGGTCTCGCTGCAGGCCGTGTCCGAGGGTCTGGACAAGGTGTTCACCGACTTCGGCGCCGAATGGCGCTACGCGGGCTGCTCGATGTGCCTGGGCATGAACCCCGACCAACTCGCCCCCGGCGAGCGCAGCGCGTCCACCTCCAACCGCAACTTCGAGGGGCGGCAGGGCAAGGGCGGCCGCACCCACCTGGTCTCGCCGCAGGTCGCGGCCGCGACCGCCGTGCTGGGCCACCTGGCCGCACCCGCCGACCTGAGCACCGCAGGAGTCTGAGCGATGGAAGCCTTCACCACCCACACCGGAACGGCCGTCCCGCTGCGCGAGAGCAACGTGGACACCGACCAGATCATCCCCGCGCACTGGCTCAAGAAGGTCACCCGCGACGGCTTCGAGGACGGACTGTTCGAAGCCTGGCGCAAGAACCCGGAGTTCGTGCTGAACCAGCCGGAGCGCGCGGGCGCCACCGTCCTGGTGGCCGGCCCCGACTTCGGTACCGGGTCCTCGCGTGAGCACGCGGTGTGGGCCCTACAGAACTACGGGTTCAAGACCGTCATCTCGGCTCGCTTCGCGGACATCTTCCGGGGTAACTCGCAAAAGGGCGGTCTGCTGACCGTCGTGCTGCCGCAGGAGACGGTCGAACGCCTGTGGGCACTGACCGAAGCCGACCCGACTGCCGAGATCACGGTGGATCTGGTGGACCGTCAGGTGCGCGCGGGTGAGCTCGTCGCCGACTTCGAGATCGACGACTACACGCGTTGGCGGCTGCTCGAAGGGCTGGACGACATCGGTCTGACCCTGCGTCACGAGGAGGGCATCACCTCGTTCGAGGCGACCCGACCGACCTGGCTGCCGCGTACCCAACCGGTGGGCTGACCGGCAACTCCCTTACCCAGCAGGCAAATCTGCGAAGATCGAACGGCGGGACGCGGTTGCGTCCCGCTGTTCGCATGTTCGGCGCCCGCCCCCGATGGCCGCCCCGTTGTGCCCATAGCCGGATGAGCTGTCACAATTGCGGTGTGGAGCACCAAGGCCGACACGTGAACGAGTTCGAAGAAGTGGAACTCTTCGCCGAACTGGCCACCCGGTTGAAGGTCGCCCACGCCCGGGTGCGTAGGCTCCGACTACCGAACGAGGCTAAAGTGGCGCTAATACGCCGCTTGTTGGTCATCACCGACGCGGCAAAGCATGATTTGGCGGACGCCTCGCGGCGACTGACCAAGTTGATGGACGAGTTGGACGCGGGGCCCGCGAGTTCGCGGGGCACCGCCGAAGCCTGAATCCGTTGCGACACAAGGGTGATTCGCCCGTTCGGTAATTGCTTCGGCACTTTTGGATGCTTAGCGTGCCCAATGCCGGCTGAACTGTCCCGGCATCGGTTTCCGAAGGGGAAGACGTGAACAAGGCGCAGCTCGTCGAGGCGGTCGCTGACCGACTGGGTGGCCGCAAGGCCGCCGCAGAGGCAGTCGATGCCGTCCTCGACACCATCGTTCGTGCGGTGACGGCGGGAGACCGGGTGTCCATCACGGGCTTCGGCTCGTTCGAGAAGGTGGACCGTCCGGCTCGATACGCTCGCAACCCGCAGACCGGTGAGCGGGTGCGCGTCAAGAAGACCTCGGTGCCCCGCTTCCGCGCGGGCCAGGGCTTCAAGGACTACACCAGCGGGACCAAGAAGCTCCCCAAGCCCAACGTGAAGAGCGCGGCCGCCAAGAGCAGCCCGACTCCGCGCGTGATCGCGACGGACGCCGCGGCGCCCGCCGCGAAGGCGACGACCCGCAAGGCAACCGCGGCGAAGAAGGCACCGGCGAAGCCGGCCACCTCGCGCGCCGCGGCGGCCAAGACCCCGGCTGCCACGACGCGCAAGACCGCGGCCGCGGCCAAGACGACGGCGGCCGCCAAGCCCGCCGCCAAGAAGGCGACCAAGGCGCCCGCGACCAAGGCCGCGAGCAAGCCGGCCGCGGCGAAGAAGGTCACGGCCAAGGCCGCGACCACCACGAGCAAGGCCACCACCACCAAGGCCGTCAAGAGCACGCCGGCGGCGGCCAAGGCTCCGGCGACCAAGGCGAAGGCGACCAAGGCCGCGCCGAAGGCCGCGACCGCCAAGCCGGCCGCGGCCAAGCCCGCCGCCGCCAAGGCGCCGGCGGCGAAGAAGCCCGCTACCAAGCGCGCGGCCAAGAAGGCCTGACGCAGCGGATTTCCCGAGCCGGCGACATGCCGGACGACGGCGACGGGCCGGCACCCACACGCGTGGGTACCGGCCCGTCGCCGTGCCCCGGTCACCGCGTTCTTGCCGCCGGGTGTGGGTCGCCCACCCCGGGTGCCCGGTGTCGACCGGTCGACGTCGCGCTCAGCGCGGCGGATCCGGCAGCGTGTAGAGCGTCACCAGCACCACCCGATCACCCGTCGTGTCCATGGTCATCCGCACGCGTTGACCGGGCCGCAGAAAGCGCATCCCGCCGGCGTCGAACGCCGCCGCGTCGAAGGGCACGGGAGAGCCGTCGTCGAGCAGCACGACGCCCTCTCGCGAGTCGGTCTCGAAGGTGTACACGGTGCCCTGCATAACCCCCATTGTGACCGCTGCCGCGACCCCCGCCGATCCGACGCGGCGTCAGGAGGCGGCGGCACGCGGCAGAAACGGCACGGACGGGAGCACCGCGGCGGTGGCCGCGCCGACCCCGAGCGCTACCGCGGCCCGCAGATCCTCGCCCGTGTCCACGTCCCGGCGCACCGATTCCACGTCGTAGGGCGTGAGTTCGATCGCCCCCGAGGCCAGGTGCCGAGCTCGGGAGCGGCCCCCGAAGCCCGGCGCCAACGGAACTCCCGCCGCGGCGGCGAGCAATGTGGTGCCCACCCCCGCCGCGTCCGCCAAAAAGGCCCGCCGCGCGAACGTCGCGGTGGCGAGCACCCGATCCAACTCCTCGGCCCGCAGCGCCGGAAGGTCGGCGGACAGCGCGGCCACCCCGGTCCGCGGCCG